>JBOGWD010000119.1:0-1657 GCA_050693275.1 Actinomycetota bacterium
CGCCTACACGGGTCGATCGGAGACGTCCCGCCGGCGGAGGCAGAAGGGAGATACTACTCGGCCCAGAAGACCGCTGAGGTGGTAGAGATCCAATGATCCGACCCTCTACGAAACCCGGGGCGGTTCAAGTCCACCGAGCACAGCGCGGAACTCGGCGGCACAGGAGGAGCTCGGCGGCACGAAGCTCGGACAGGGCTGCGCGAGCGTGAACGCCGGACGCCAAAATGCTTCCCTGCTAACGCCTTGCTAACCGCGGGAGAGTCCTCGGAAGAGACGGCGGTATCTTCAGGTTCGAATGGCTCATGGCCCCTCTCCAGCTAACGGAGCCTCCAGGAAAGGCGGGGCGGTTCAGTCTCCGCTCGTGACGCGCGTAGAAGATACCGTCCCCAGTCTCCACGGCGGCTGGCCGTTGGTATCCGGGGAGCTCGGAGTTCACATGGGACCGTATCGCGGGAGAGCCAATAGATTGTTGGTCCAGATGCCGTCGGTGTGGGTTCGGATGTACGGCGGCTCCGCCTCGACTATCCGAATGTTTACGGTCCGCTCGCCGTCGGTCACAAAGGCGCGGGTTCCTGGCTTGCGCAGGTATTCGATCATCTGTTCGCGTGTGCTCTGCCCGATGTCTCCGGTCTGAGGATTCGTCCAGCGCACGCGGGCAATGTGCTCGTGGTTCTCGCCTCCCTCCATGTGGACGGTCGTGACCCGAACCATGCTTGATCCTTCTCTCACCTTCCCAAGTATGGCGGGAACTCGAGCACCTCATCCAGTTCCCGCACCCCGGCCTGGAGCACCGGCCACGCGGCTCCCTCATGCCTTGGAACTGGGGGCCCACGCTCGCAAGTTCATGCTCGCGGCAGCGACGTACCGCGATGATCGGTCGAGGGAGCATTCCGGCCAGGTCGTCTTCTAAGAGGACGCCCGAGGAGCTGCTCCCGAACCCGAACGACTGGCGCCACCGCCGGAGGGTTCCAAGGTGGGTGAATCAGTACCGCCATTTCGCCGCCGGGCTTCGGCAACCCTCCGGCATACTGGGAGTCGTGCCGGTCGGTTCGTACACGGTCATGGACGGGGCAGGAAACGCCGTAGGGACAGAGGAGTTCCGTGCCGCGGCGGGCCCCGCCGGGCGGCGGTACTTCTCCACCGTCGACACCCGCCAGCCGGAGCCGCACGGCGAGGTGATCGACCTCGTCGTCGACGGCGCCTCCCGCCCCGTTCGCGTACGTATCGATACCGGCTCCCATGCGATCCTGCTGGCCGCCTGGGGAGAAAGCCTCTCTGGAACCCTGGACGGGGATCCGGTGCAGATCGAGTGGGGACCGGACGTGTACCTCGACTATCTCTCTCCTGCGTTCAGCGCGGCTACGGCCAATCGGCTGGGGGGCACCGCGGACATCGAGGTCGTATGCCTGGAGCCGGTGACCTGCCGCCCTAGGGGGGAGCGGCAGCGATACGAGCTCCTCGGGGAGGAGGAGATCGCCACGCCGGTCGGCCGGTTCTCGGCCCGTCGCTGGCGCTACACCGCGCTTCGCACGGGGTGGACCCGCTCGCTGTGGGTCGCCGGGGACCTGGTGGTCTCCTACGAGGGGCTATTCGAACTGGCGGCGTACGAGCCGGGGCAGAGCGGGCCGTTCCCGCGCTAGGGCCGGCGGAGAGAGAC
>JBOGWD010000120.1:0-8614 GCA_050693275.1 Actinomycetota bacterium
CGGGCGGCGGCTGAGCGAGTCCGGAATCGGGTAAAAAGAAGCGTCCATCCGACTCGAAGAGGTGATCCGTGAACGTCGTCGTGCTCGCGAAGTACATCCCCAACCCCTCGGGCACCCCGCAGCTCGGCGAGGACCTCCTCCTGGTCCGGGAGGGAGTGGAGGGAGCCCTCGATCCCGGCGACGAGCCGGCCATCGAGGCGGCGCTGGAGATCATCGAGCAGTCCGGCGGCGAGGTCACGGTGGTGTCCATGGGGCCCGAGCCGGCCATGGAGGCCGTGCGCAAGGCCCTCTCGATCGGCGTCCACAAGGGGGTGCTGGTCACAGACGACGCGCTCCGAGGATCCGACACGCTGGCCACGGCCATGGTCCTGTCGACGGCGATCCAGCTCCAGGAGTTCGACCTGGTCCTGGCCGCGGTGGAGTCGACGGACGGGTACACGGGAACCCTGCCCCAGGCGCTGGCCGAGTTCCTCGGCGTGCCGGCCCTGACGTTCGCCCGGAAGTTCGAGCTGGGCGACGGGACGATCCGGATCGAGCGCCAGACAGAGGGCGGATACCAGGTGGTGGAGTCCTCCCTCCCGGCGCTGGTCACGGTGACGGCGGGCGCCACGACCCCGAGGTACCCCACGCTCAAGGGGATCATGGCCGCCAAGCAGAAGCCCGTGGAGCGGCTCTCGCTGTCCGAGCTCGGGCTGTCGGCCGAGGACGTGAAGCCCACGCAGACCATCACCGGCGTGGAGGACGCGCCGGAGCGACAGGCCGGCGAGGTGATCGAGGACGACGGCGCCGCCGCCGACCGCATCGTGACGTTCCTCAAGGAAGCGAAGGTGATCTGAGTGCCCGGTGTGTGGGTGTACGCGGAGATCCACGGCGGCGAGCCGGCCACACCGGCGCTGGAGCTCTTGACGAAGGCCCGGGAGCTCGGCGGTGACGATGTCGCCGCCGTCGCCCTCGGCGCGGGGGCGACCGAGGTGGCCACGGTCCTCGGCGAGCACGGCGCCCGCAGGGTCTTCGCCGGCGACGACGCCGTGTTCGACGACCACCTGGCCCAGCCACGGGTGGAGGCGCTCCACCGGCTGGTCCAGGAACACGGTCCCAGCCTGATCCTGTTCGCATCGAGCTACGACTCCCGCGACGTGGCCGGTCGGCTCCAGGCTCGGACCGCCTCGACGCTCATGGGCAACGCCACGGACGTCCTGGGGCTGGACCGGGCCCGGACGAGCATCTTCGGCGGGTCCAAGCTCGTGGACGTCGAGCTGGCCGGGCCGGAGCCGAGGCTGGTGCTGGTCCGGCCCAAGTCGTTCCCCGCTGAGCCCTCCGGCGGCACGGCCGAGGTCGTCCCCGTCCCCGCCGACGTGCCCGAGGAGGCCCGCGGGGCCCGGGTGCTCGAACGCCACGAGGAGGAGGCCAGCGGGCCGAAGCTGGAGGAGGCGCCGGTGGTGGTGGCGGGAGGACGAGGGCTCCAGGATCCGAAGAACTTCGAGCTCCTCCGGGAGCTCGCCGGTGCCATCGGCAACGCGGCGGTGGGGGCCACCCGGGCCGTGGTCGACGCGGGCTGGGTCCCCTACAACATGCAGGTCGGCCAGACCGGGGTCACGGTGAAGCCGGACCTGTACGTCGCCGTCGGCATCAGCGGCGCCACCCAGCACCTGGTGGGGATGCGCGATTCGAAGCGGATCGTGGCCATCAACAAGGATCCCGACGCCCCGATCTTCCGGGTGGCTGACCTCGGCGTGGTGGGGGACGCGCTGAAGGTGATCCCCAAGCTCACCGAGCAGATCCGCTCGTCCGGATAGCGTCAGTCCTCGAGCCTGCCGAGCAAGTCGTCAACCAAGACCGTGAGCTGTGGCAGAGCCACCGATTCGAAGGACTCGCCCCGCCGAAGCACGACTGGGGCCGGGTAGCGGCCGCTCTCGAGCCGGTAGACCTCCAGGCGGTCGGCCTCCAGGTCGACGTACCAGTACTCTGGCACGCTGTTCTCCTCGTACAGGTCCTTCTTGCGTCGCAGCTCCAGGGCTCTCGTGGAGGGAGAGGACACCTCCACCACCACGTCCGGAGCGGAACGAATGAACCTCTGCTCTACCCTGTCCACGTGGTCCGCCCGGACGAAGACCACGTCGGGCTCGACCACGTCTCGGTCCGAGAAGTAGACATCGGTTGGGGCAGGATAGACCTTGCCCCCGTGGCGCTGAGAATGGGTGAGGAGCAGGCCCACCAGCGTGACCACGACGTCCTGGTGCCGCGTGGAGGGCGCAGCGGTCACGATGAGGTCCCCTCCGATGAGCTCCCGGCGGAGATTGTCCTCCGGGAAGCGCCGGAGATCTTCGTAGGTAAGGCCGGTCTGCGGCTGGGTCGCCATCTCGGACCTCCCTGGGGCCACAGCGAGAAACGCTAGCCGGAGCCTATGACATGACTCTGAGCTCTGCGGTCCGGGCCGTGGTCGGCGCCTGCTCCTGACCACGCTGAGATGGCCATCTGGTCTCTTGACTCCTGCACAGGCAAGGGCGTGAAGAAGAGCGCCACCTTCAAGGCCGCGTCCCCCTCAGCAGGACGCAGGACCACCTGGCCGGGACGTCCATCAGGGTCAAGGTCAAGGTGCGCTGAGCTCGGCGAAGGCCCGCACCGGGAAGGACGCCCCCCGGACGATCCGCGGCGGGACGGCGAAGAACCGGAAGCCGTCGCGGGGAAGCCCGTCCAGGCCTCGGAGGTGCTCCACGATCGGGATCCCCGTGCCCAGGAGGCGGGTGTGGGCGGGACGGGCCGGGTCCGTGGTGTCGTCCACGTTCGTCCAGTCGACCCCGACCAGCGCGGCGCCCCCGTCGATGAGGCGGTCCAGGGCGTCGGGGGAGAGCCAGGGGTCGGGCTCCCAGTACGCGTCGGTGCCCCACCGCCGATCCCAGCCGCTCCGCAGCAGCACGGCCCGGCCGGTCACGTGCTCCGAGCGAAGGCCGACGTCCACAGGTCCGGACTCGGGCGGGGCGTCCACGACTATCCCGGGGAGCCCGGCCAGCCGGTCGAGGGGGAGGGCGGCAAGGTCCTCGCGGTCCCGATGGCGGTGGAACGGCGCGTCGACGTACGTCCCGGTGTTGCCCGACATCTCGACCCTCCCCAGGTAGAACTCGGCCTTGCCCTGGTAGCGCTCACGGGAGGCGTCGTGGTCGAGGATGGCGTCGATCCGAGGCTCGGGAAGGAAGCCGGGATAGACCGGCATGCCGTCCTCGATCTCGAAGCTCAGGTCCACGTAGCGGGATGCCACGAGCCCGGATGCTACCCTCGATCGGATGTCTTCGGTGCTGGTGGCGATGAGCGGAGGCGTGGACTCGGCCGTGGCGGCCTGCTTGCTGGCCGAACGGGGCCACGAGGTGCTCGGGTCGCACATGAAGCTGGTTCACACGGGCGGCGTGGAGCACGGGTGCTGCGGACCGCGGGCCGAGGCCGACGCCCGGGCCGTGGCCGAGCACGCCGGTTTCCCGTTCGAGGTGGCCGACCTCTCGGAGGAGTTCGAGGAGCGGGTGGTGGCCGAGTACCTGGACGACCACCGGGCTGGACGGACGCCGAACCCCTGCGTGCGCTGCAACGAGCGGATCAAGTTCGGGGCGTTCCTCGAGCGGGCGGACGCCCTGGGCTTCGACCTGGTGGCCACGGGGCACTACGCGCGCTCGGCCCTGGGTGAGGACGGACGGTGGCGGCTCCGCCGGGGCCTCGACCGGTCCAAGGATCAGTCGTACGTCCTGGCCGGACTGACCCAGTCGAAGCTGGCCCGCTCGCGCTTCCCTGTGGGCGATCAGATGAAGGCCGAGACCCGGGCCCAGGCCCAGCGCCTCGGGCTGCCCGTGGCCGGGAAGCCCGATTCCCAGGACCTGTGCTTCGCTCCCTCGGCCGATCCGTCCGCATTCCTCGAGGAGCGGGCGCCCGATCTGGTCCGGCAGGGGAAGGTGGTCGACCGGGACGGCCGGGTCCTCGGCACCCACGGGGGGACACACCGGTACACGATCGGGCAGCGCCGCGGCCTGGGGGTCTCGACCGGCTCTCGGACCTATGTGGTGGACGTCGAGGCTGACACCAACAGGATCGTGCTCGGGCCGGAGGAGCTGCTGGCCCGGAGGGGGCTCCTGGCCGAGCGAGTGAACTGGGTGGCGAGCCGACCCGACGGTCCATTCGAGGCCGAGGTGAAGATCCGGTACCGGGGCCACGACGCCACCGCCATGGTCGGGCCCCTCGGCGACGACGGCGCCCACGTGGAGTTCCGGTCGCCCCAGCGAGCGGTCACACCCGGCCAGGCCGTGGTCTTCTACGCCGGCGACGAGGTCGTGGGCGGCGGCACGATCAGCCGAGGCCCACGATAAGCGAGCGATCCGCCGACCGGGACGCTACAGGAGACCTCGCTGCCAGGGGCCCCAGATGGCGTAGGTGATCCCGTTGGACTGGGCGTTCGTGTAGAGGACCTGGCCCCCCGGGCCGAACGTGGCCCCGGCGAACTCATCCACACCCCCCGCGATGGCGTTCAAGGCGAAGTCGAAGATGAGTCCTTTCCTGGTCAGCCCGCGGAGCATGTTCCCCGAACCGCTGTCCTCGCACATCAACACGCTCTTGCGCCTCGGCGACACGATGATGTTATCTGGGAAGTCGAGGACGTCGGGGCCGGGCGACTCGAACAGGAGCGTGAGGGTCTCCGCGGACAGGTCGTACATCCACACCTGCCCATACCCGTCGCCGAACCCTGGACTCGAGTTGGGCCCGGGATCCGCGGCGAAGGGCCCACCGCCCTCCGTGGAGACGAAGAACATCTTGCCGCCCCAGTAGTTCATCCCCTCCAGGCGGGAGAAGCGCGCGGCGCCCTTGCTCTCCCCCTCTTGGAACACGATGCGGGCCGCCTGGTCGTTGCTGAGGCCGGGGGCGAATGTGGGGTCGGGGTCCTCGATCTCGATCCACCCGACCCGGTAGGTGGTGCCGGGCGTCTGATCCGTGTGCAGGTCCATGAGCACTGGCCCGGCGGCCCCGTCGGGGATCACGCCGAGCACCTCCAGCCGTCCCCCGTCGGCGATCCGCCTGTCCTTGCGAGGATTGTTCGGCGGGATGTATCGGAAGAACCCCGAGCCGTAGGCGAAGTCGTCCTCGGTCATGTAGACGATGCCGGTCGAGGGGTCGACGTCGGCCGCCTCGTGTGCGAACCGCCCCGCCCTCCGGATCGGCTCCGCCGCCTGGAGCCGCCCGGGCCCGCGGCTGACCGGCACCTCGTACAGGTATCCGTGCTTCTGTTCATAGGTCAGATCGTCAGGATCACCGGGCCCGACCAAGAAGCTGCGCTGCTGATCGACCCCGTTAGGGGTCTCCTCGCACGTGATCCATGTCCCCCACGGGGACGCGCCGCCGGCGCAGTTGAAGGTCGTGCCGTTGAGGCTCACCCAGCTCTTGACCTGATCAGCTTTCGGTGAGATCTCGAGCGTCGTGGTCCCACCCGGTGCCTGGGCGTCGTATGCCTTGCTGACGTCGCCGAACGCGCCGACGGGGTTCGGCTGGGTCTGCTCGTGGTTCCGGATGAGCCGGAGCTTCCCCTGCCTCCAGGAGAACACCGCCATGCCGTCGTGGCGCCCAGGGGTGATGGTGGCCTCCTCTGTGAGCGGCGTGTTCAGCAAGCCGAACGACCGGTAACGGAAGTCGGCTGGGAGGTGCAGCCGAACCACGCCGTCGCGCAGATCGGGCACCGGCCCGAGCGGACCGTAGCCGCCGTTCGCGCCGGCGAACTTGGGACCGGCCATGGCCGCTCGCGAGAGGAGTCCGCTGAAGGGCCCGGCGGTGATAGCGAAGGTTCCCGCGGCGACCTGGGCGCTCCGCCTGAGGAACGTGCGGCGATCCATGGTGCGCATGGCGCTACCTCCCTCCTGGTCGGGCTGGTCGGATGAGAAGTGATTTATCCTGAATGCCGGTCTGAAGTCAAACGGACGGCAGGGAGGTGGCGGTGGACGACCCGGGAGCCCTTCCGGCACGCGTGGAGGCCCTCATCGAGCGAGCACTGGCCCTCGACGACGAGGACAGGAGGAGGCTGGCGAACGCGCGGGGGGCGATCGACGAGACGTTCCACCTCGGCGCCTGGCGGTCGGCGAACGAGATCATCGGGCGCAACCCCGGTCCCTACATCGTTGGCAGGCAGCGCATCGCCTCGGCCTTCATCCCCCAGCGCCTGGAGGAGCTCATCCGCCAGGGCTCGGAGGCCGACCCTTCTGAGGTTGAGCTGTGGAAGGACGTCGCCAGGCTGGCCCGGGCCGGGCTGGACGACGCGCTCCTTGGGCTCCTCGCGGCCGACACGATCCCTCCTCCTCATCTCCGGGAGCTGTACGGGCCGTGGAAGGCGATGCTCGCGGCGGCGCACCAGCGGAACACGGCGGCCCGTCCGAGCTGATCTCCGATCCGCTCCGCCCGTGCTAGTCTCCGCGCGGGCGGAGAGGAGGAGGTTGGCGATGCGCAGGATCCTGGCTGCTGCTTCGGTCTTCGGCGTTCTCCTGGCCGCGTGCGCGCCCGAGCAGACCCAGCCGGCGGGCGGCGGCGGAGGCGGCGCCGCGGAGCCCGACCAGTGCGCCACGGAGAACCTCCCGCTGCTCACCCCCGGACAGCTGGCGATCGGCACCGACAACCCCGCGTTCCCGCCGTGGTTCGAGGGCGGCACGCCGGAGGGCTCGCCGTGGGAGATCAACGACCCGGCCACGGGCGAGGGCTTCGAGAGCGCGGTGGCCTACGCGGTGGCCGAGCGGCTGGGCTTCGGGACGGACCAGGTGGCCTGGGTCGAGGTCCCGTTCAACCAGTCCTTCAAGCCCGGGCCCAAGGAATTCGACTTCGACATCAACCAGATCTCCTACGTGCCGGAGCGCGACCAGGCGGTCGACTTCAGTGACTCGTACTACGACGTGAACCAGGCCCTGGTCGCTCGGGAGGGGAACGCGATCACCGACTCCACGACCCTGGCCGAGCTGGCGGACTACCGGCTGGGGGCGCCGGTCGGCACCACCAGCTTCGACTACATCGAGCAGAACATCCAGCCGACCGAGGACCCCGGCGTGTACGACTCGCTCAACGACAGTATCCGGGCCCTCAAGAACGACCAGGTGGACGGGATCGTGGTGGACCTCCCGACTGCGTTCTTCATCACCGCCGTCCAGGTCGAGGACGGCGTCATCGTGGGCCAGTTCCCCTCGGTGGGCCAGCAGGAGTACTTCGGCATGGTCTTCGAGGACGGGAACGCCTTGGTCGAGTGCGTGAACGAGGCCCTCGACGAGCTGAAGGCCGACGGGACCCTCCAGGCGATCCAGCAGGAGTGGCTGGCGGACAAGGCCCAGGCGCCGGTCCTCGAGTAGCGGGCCGGGTGTGAGCGGGGCTGGGGTCACGCCTCCGGGCGCGCCGCAGCCGCCCGAGGTCGTCGGCGATCGCCGGTCCCGGATCCTCTCCGGTGGTGCCCCCGAGGGCGCCCGCAGCGTGGTCATCGCGGTGGTCAGCACCGTTGTGTTCTTCACGGTGCTGATCCTGGTGGTGGTCACCTCGCCGGGATGGCCCGAGGTCAAGCGGTCCTTCTTCAACGCGGAGGTCTTCCGCGAGTCGTTCCCGGAGATCGCCCAGAAGTTCCTGGTGAACGTGCAGGCCTTCTTGATCGCCGAGGTGTTCATCCTGGTGTTCGCCCTGTTCCTGGCGGTGCTTCGGAGCCTGCCCGGCCCGGTGTTCTTCCCCGTGCGCGCCCTCGCCGTCGGCTACACGGACCTGTTCCGGGGGATCCCCACGATCCTGGTCATCTACATCCTGGGCTTCGGCGCGCCGGCGCTTCAGCTCCAGGGCGTGCCGAAGTCCGAGCTGTTCTGGGGCATCGTGGCGCTCGTCCTCGTGTACTCGGCCTACGTGGCCGAGGTGTACCGGGCCGGCATCGAGTCCGTGCACCCGAGCCAGATCGCCTCGGCCCGGTCGATCGGGCTGTCCCGGTGGCAGTCCCTGCGCTTCGTGGTCCTGCCCCAGGCGGTCCGCCGCGTCATCCCGCCGCTCCTGAACGACTTCATCGGCCTCCAGAAGGACACGGCACTCCTGGCCCTGATCGGCGTCCTGGAGACGTTCCGGCGTTCCCAGGTCGACGCGTTCGGATCGTTCAACTTCACGCCGTACGTGGCCACGGCGCTGCTCTTCGTGATCATCACGATCCCGCTGGCCCGGCTCACCGACTGGCTGGTGGGGCGGGAGCGGGCCCGGCGGCAGGCCGAGGTGTGATGGCCGAAGCGGAGGCCCTCCGCCTGGAGGACGTCCACAAGTCCTTCGGGAAGCTCGAGGTGCTCAGAGGCGTCGACATGGCCCTGGCTCGACACGAGGTGGTGGCCCTGATCGGGGCGTCGGGCTCGGGGAAGTCGACGATGCTCCGGTGCGTCAACCTCCTCGACCGGATCGACGGTGGGCGGATCCTCATGGACGGCCGGGAGGTCACCGGGCGAGGAGTCGACGTGAACCGGGTGCGCCGGCAGGTTGGGATCGTGTTCCAGGCCTTCAACCTGTTCCCGCACATGACGGTCCTCCGGAACATCTGCCTCGGCCCCGTGGAGGCGCTCGACACCCCGCAAGACGAGGCCGAGGAGGAGGCCCACCGGCT
>JBOGWD010000121.1:0-2058 GCA_050693275.1 Actinomycetota bacterium
GGGTGGCCCGGGGGGAAGCCCGCGGCCTCCCGGCGAGCGCGCTCGGCCCGGTGGAGGTGCCAGGGGTCCCACCGAACCAGCGCCTGGATGGCCGGGTCGGCCGGCTCCCGGGTGTGGACGAGGACCCTCCCGCCCTCCCCTCGAGGCCCGGCCCATGCGGCAGCCTCCATCCACGTGGCCAGGGCTTGGTCGGTCGCGGAGAGGCCCTCGCGCCGCCGGGCTCGGTCCGGATCGAGGATGGCCACCAGGGCGACCCGGGCGGGGCCGAAGTCCTTCACCGCGGCCGCCGTGCCCACCACCACCCGGCCCTCCCCCGGTGCCTCGGCGTCCCCGCCGGCCTCCACCCGGGACACGGGCAGCCCCGTCACCCGGCGGGTCCACTCCTGGAGCCGCTCGGCGCCCCCTCGCTCTACGCCGAACCTCGTCGAGCCGCACGTCGGGCAAATGGCCTCCGCACCGCACACGGCGCAGGTGGCCCGTCCCTCTCGAAGCACCACCAGCCCCGAGCACCGGGCGCACCTGGCCGGCTCCCCGCACCGGCGGCACGCCCGGGCCACGCCGTAGCCGTGCCGGGAGATCAGGAGGAAGGCTCCGGAGGCCTCCCGCAGGAGCCGGCCCAGCCTCGGGGACCGGTCCTCCGGCCCGGGCTGGGTCGTCTCCACGAGCGGGGCCGCGGCACGCTCCCGGGGCCGGGATGGCCTGACCACCGGCAGGTCGCCGGTCTCGGCCATGGCCGCGGTCTCGGCCGACGGGGCCAGCCCGGCCAGGACGCACACGCCCTCCTCCAGGCCGGCCCTGGCCAGGGCCACGTCGCGGACGTGGTGCCGGGGGGCCCTGTCCTCACGGTGGCCGGGATGGACCTCTCGGTGAACCCACACCAGGCCCAGGCGACCGACCGGGGCGAACACCGCCGGGCGGGTCCCGATCACCACCCGGTAGCGGCCCGCCAGCATGTCGAGCCAGGCCCGGTACCGCTCCCGGGGCTCGCCGCCGACGTACACGAGGACGAGGTCTCCGAGCACCTCGGCCACCAGCCGGGCCGTGGCCGGCAGGGGATCGGCCTCGGGGACGACCACCACGGCGCCGCGCTCCCCGGCCAGACAGGCCACGACGGCCTCGAGGCAGGCGGACCCCTCCTCGCCCGGCAGCGGGCGCACGGCGAACCGGCCCGACCCGCTCCGGCACGCCTCCATGAGCTCGGACCCACCGTCGTATCGGTGGAGGACCTGAGAAGGGGGGGCGGTCCCGCCGGAGGGCTCCGTGGGCCCCCGGGCCCGCTCCTCCGAGGCCACCCGTGGCGGGTGGGTCACCCCGATGGCCAGCGACAGCGGCACCACGTATCGCTCCGACATCCACCGGGCCAGCCGGAGGATCCGGTCGTCGAACACCGGGACCTTCGAGAGCACCCGGCGGACCGGCAGAAGCCTGCCCGGCCGGTCCTCGGCCGGCCCGAGCACCCAGCCCCGCACCGTCCGGCCGTGGAAGGGAACCGAGACCAGGAGCCCGGTCCCCGGCGCGTGCTCCTCGGGGAGGAGGTAGGTGAACCGCCGGTCGAGCTCGAGCCGGGGGAGGTCGACGACGACGTCGACGGGGACGCCGGTCAGCTCAGCCGAAGGCCCGGCGGAGGTCGTCGGCGCGGTCGGTCTCCTCCCAGGGGAACCCTTTGCGCCCGAAGTGCCCGTAGCAGGCCGTCTCCCCGTAGATGGGGCGGCGGAGATCCAGCGCGTCGATGATGGCCGCGGGCCGGAAGTCGAACAGCTCCGTGAGCGTGGCCTCGAGCCGGGCCGGATCCACCTCCCCGGTCCCGAAGGTGTCGACGACGAAGGAGACCGGGTGCGCCTTTCCGATGGCGTAGGCGACCTGGAGCTGCACCCGATCGGCGATGCCGGCGGCCACCACGTTCTTGGCCGCATACCGGGCCATGTACGCCGCGGAGCGATCGACCTTGGTCGGGTCCTTCCCGCTGAAGCACCCTCCGCCGTGGGGCGCCATCCCCCCGTACGAGTCCACCATGATCTTGCGCCCGGTCAGGCCCGTGTCGGCCCGGGGCCCGCCGAT
>JBOGWD010000122.1:0-2397 GCA_050693275.1 Actinomycetota bacterium
CGGCCAGGCCGCCCAGGGCCCTGAGGACGACGCCCTGCGCCTCGGCGGTCTCCAGGACCCGGCTGACCTCGTTCTTCAGGTCCGCATGGGGCAGCGATCCCGCGCTCACGTCGGTCCTCCCCCTACCGGCAGGCGGCATTGTGACACCGCTCGGGCTGCGCGCGTCGGCCGGTATCATGGCCGGGCCGTGGGGGAGCGGAGGGAGCCGGAAGGGACCAAGGGTCCCGATGTGGTCGGACCGGTCGACCCGCTGAAGGTCCCTCGGTTCGCGGGCCCCTCCACGTTCGCCCGACTCCCTCGTCGGGACCAGGTCGAACGGTGCGACGTGGCCGTGGTGGGGGTGCCGTTCGACGCCGGGACCACCTACCGGCCCGGGGCCCGGTTCGGGCCAATGTCCATCCGTCAGGCCACCAGGCTGCTCCGTTCCTACCACGCCGGCCTGGACGTCGAGCCGTTCGGGGCCCAGCAGGTGGCCGACGCCGGGGACATCGCGGCCAACCCCTTCGACATCGACGAGGCCATCGCCCAGATCGAGGCGGGGGCGGACGAGGTGCTGGCCGGGGCCGACCACCTACTCGCCCTGGGCGGCGACCACACCATCGCCCTGCCGTTGCTCCGAGCGGTGAACCGGAGGTTCGGTCAGGTGGCCCTGCTCCACTTCGACGCCCACCTCGACACCTGGGACACGTACTTCGGGGCCGCCTACACGCACGGCACCCCGTTCCGCCGGGCGTGGGAAGAGGAGCTGCTGCTGCAGGACCGGGCGTGTCACGTCGGCATCCGGGGTCCGCTGTTCTCGCCGCAGGATCTGGTGGACGACGAGCGGTTTGGGTTTTCCATCGTGGGGGCCATGGAGCTGGAGGAGATCGGCGTCCGGGGCGCCGTTGAGCGGATCCGCGAGCGCGTGGCCGACGCGCCGCTGTACGTGTCGGTGGACATCGACGTCCTGGAGCCGGGGCTGGCGCCCGGAACCGGGACCCCCGAGGCCGGCGGCCTGACCAGCCGCGAGGTGCTGGGCATCCTGCGCGGCCTGGCGGGGTTGCGGATCGTCTCCGCGGACATCGTGGAGGTGGCGCCGGCCTACGACAGCGGCGAGGTCACCTCGGTGGCCGCTTCCCACGTGGCTTACGAACTGCTGGGGCTCTTCGCCAGGGCGTAGCCGCGCGAGGCCCTGTCGGCGGGACGTGCGAACATACGTTCGTGCGGAGCGACGCCACCATCCTCCACGCCGACGTGGACGCCTTCTACGCCTCGGTGGAGCAGCGGGACGACCCTCGGCTCCGGGGCCGGCCGGTGATCGTCGGAGGCGGGGTGGTGCTGGCGGCGAGCTACGAGGCCCAGGCCTTCGGCGTCCGCACGGCCATGGGCGGCTCGAAGGCCCGCCGGCTGTGCCCCCAGGCCGTGGTGATCACGCCCCGGATGTCGGCCTATTCCGAGGCCAGCAAGCGGCTGTTCGAGGTGTTCGACGACACCACCCCGCTGGTCGAGGGGATCTCGATCGACGAGGCGTTCCTCGACGTCGGCGGGCTCCGGCGGATCGCCGGCTCACCGGAAGAGATCGCGGCGCGGCTCCGGCGCGAGGTGCGCGAGCGGGTCGGCCTGCCGATCACCGTGGGCGTGGCCAGGACCAAGTTCCTGGCCAAGGTGGCCAGCGGGGTAGGCAAGCCCGACGGCCTGCTGGTTGTCCCGCCCGAGGACGAGCTGGCGTTCCTCCACCCGCTCCCGGTGGAGCGGTTGTGGGGCGTGGGCGTGGTCACCGCCCGGAAGCTCCACGAGCGGGGGATCTCCACGGTGGCCGAGGTGGCCCGGCTGGCCGAGGCCAGGCTGGTCTCGATGCTGGGGCGGGCGTCGGGCCGGCACCTCCACGCCCTGGCCCACAACCACGATCTCCGGCCGGTCGAGGTGCGCCGCCGCCGGCGCTCCATGGGGGCTCAGCGGGCGCTCGGTTGGAGGCCGAAGACGCCCGAGGGTCTCGACGCCACACTCGTCGCGCTGGTCGACCGCCTCGGCCGTCGGCTGCGGAAGGCCCATCGGGTCTGCCGCACCGTCGTGCTCCGACTGCGCTTCGATGATTTCTCCCGGGCGACCCGGTCGCACACGCTGCTGGAGGCGACCGCCCGGACCCGGACGATCCTGGCCACGGCCAGGGGACTGCTGACGACCGCCATGCCGATGATCGAACGTCGGGGCGTCACGCTGGTCGGGTGTGTCCCTGGCCAACCTCGGCGACGACGGGGCCATCCAGCTGGCACTGCCGTTCGACGGCGGCCGCGGCGCCTCCCTCGATGTCACGCTCGATGCCGTGAAGGATCGCTTCGGATCGGACGCCATCACCCGGGCCGTGCTGCTCGGTCGGCGCCAGGGCATGACGGTGCCGCTCCTCCCCGACTGAGGCGC
>JBOGWD010000123.1:0-2461 GCA_050693275.1 Actinomycetota bacterium
GCAGGACGCTCGCTTGAAGGACTGCCCCGGCAGGGCCGGCCAAGTCCACCAGCGCGGCGGCGGCGAGTTCACGGTCGATGTCTCCGCACTCACGAAGGGCGATGACCGCCCGGGCGATCCGAGCGCGCACCGGCGGGGTATCGTAGCGGCTCAGAACCGGTGGGAGGGCCGCCTTCGCTTCCTCTGGGTCGTCCGCGGCGACGGCCCGGTGCAACCGATCGAGCTCCGGGCTGAGGAGCTCGGGGAGCGCCACCAGCAGGGAGAGGTGCTGGGAGGGCAGGTCGAACAGCGGCTCCCACAGCTCGGCGAGATCCTCCTCGCGAAGGCCCACGAGCGCCGGCGCGGCGCCCCGGGCTGCCGCGGCCAGGAACGCGCCTGCCAGCTCGACCTCCGATGGCCCCCGGGGAACCCCGCAGCACCGCTTGCTCTTGCGGCCGCTGCCGCACGGACACCGGTCGTTTCGCCCCAGACCCGCCATGTCCCCTCCTTGAACTCCCGACAACCCGGTCTTCCCGGGGGAGAATAACATCGTCGTAATTCAATGGGAGGAGGAGAGCCGGATGACCCTGGGACTGGCGGAGCGCCAAACCGACCTGCTCGATGAGCTGACCGGGTTCTGCCGCGACGCGGTCCCCGAGACCTCCATCTACGCGCTGCTGCACCGGGAGCGGGACCGCCTGTTCCCCGACGAGGCCTTCGCCGACCTGTTCGAGGACGTGGGACGGCGATCCATCCCCCCCTCGGTGGTGGCCACGGTGATGGTCCTCCAGCGCCTGGAGGGGTGCTCGGACCGGGAGGCGGTGGACCGGTTCACCTTCGACGCCAGGTGGCGCTACGCCACCGGCGTCGGGGGCTGGGGCGAGGGGCTCACGGGCTTCGTCCACACCGTGCTGGTCGACTTCCGGGCCCGCCTGCATCGTTCGGGGCGCCCCAAGCGGGTGTTCGAGGTGACCCTCGAGGTCGCCCGGGAAGCCGGGCTGGTGGGCGGGCGCCGGGTCCTCGACTCCACCCCCGTCTACGACGCCGTGGCCACCATGGACACGGTGACCCTGGTCCGCTCGGCGATCAGGGCGCTCCTGCAGAAGTCCGGCGCCACCCTCGAGCCCGAGCTCCGAGGGGCGCTCCGCCGCGACGACGACTACGAGGCCCCCGGCAAGCCCGCCTGCGACTGGGAGGACCCCGCCGCCCGGGAGGCTCTGGTGGACGCCCTGGCCCGGGATGCCCTGACGCTGCTTCGGGTCCTCGACGGCCAGAACCTCCTCCCGGAGGTCACGGAGGCCGCCGAGCTGCTGGCCACCGTGGTGGGCCAGGACCTCGAGGAGGGGGAGGACGAGCGCTTCCGGATCGCCCGGCGGGTGGCCCCCGACCGGGTCATCTCCACGGTGGACCTTGAGGCCCGCCACGGCCACAAGACCAACGCCAAGGGCTTCGACGGCTACAAGGGCCACGTGGCGGTGGACCCCGACACCGAGATCGTCACCGCCACCGCGGTCACCCCCGGGAACGCGGGGGACGCGACCGCCGCCCCCGATCTCCTCGCCGACGTGCTCCCCGAGCTCTCCGAGGAGAGCGTGGAGGAGGCGCCAGCGGCGGCGACAGAGGACGGGGACATCGAGGAGGACATCGAGGAGGAGCCGGTGGCGGTCTACGGGGACTCCGCCTACGGGACCGGGGAGATGCTCACCCGGCTGGAGCGGGCCGGTGCCGACCCCATGGTGAAGGTGCAGGCCCCGAACGCCCCGGCGGGGCACTTTCCCAAGGACCGCTTCACGATCGACCTCGAGGCCCGGGCCGCCACCTGCCCCGGGGAGGTCACCGTTCCTCTCCGGCCGAGGAAGGGGGGAGGAGCGGCGGCCGTGTTCGGACGGGCGTGTCGATCGTGCCCCCTGGCTCCCCAGTGCACCACCTCGCCCAAGGGAAGGGTGATCACGATCGGTCCCCACGAGCCGGAGCTCACCCGTGCCCGGGAGCGACAACGCGACCCGGCCTGGGCCGAGGACTACCGGGCCACCCGCCCCAAGGTCGAGCGGAAGATCGGACACCTCATGCGCCGCCGCCACGGAGGAAGGCGGGCCAGGGTTCGGGGCCAGCCGAAAGTGGACCAGGACTTCTCGCTCCTCGGCGCCGCGGTGAACCTCGCTCGTCTCGCCGTGCTCGGCGTGCGCGCCGGGACCGGTGGGTGGGCAGTCGCGAGGGCGCCTACCTGAGCTGAGTGCGTGTCCAGCGGGCGGTGGGGAAGGACGGAAGCCTTGAGACGTTGCTCAGACCGCTCTAACCGCGATCGAGTCTCGTCATCACACCTCGACGGTTCCTACGACCCCTGTTTGGCACCACCCTCCTAACGAGGCCAGCCTCGGACCGCCCAGCCCGCTCGGCGTGAGGAGGTAGGTCGCGGGCCTCCGGTGCTTGCGGGGGGTCCGAGCCTGCCCTCGTTCATCTACGCTTTCCCCTGCCTTCCCCG
>JBOGWD010000124.1:0-5488 GCA_050693275.1 Actinomycetota bacterium
GAGCGCCGGGGGGCCGACCTGCTGATGGGGATCGGCGGCACCCCCGAGGGGGTCGTGGCCGCGGCGGCCCTCAAGTGCATCGGCGGAGCGATGCAGGGCAGGCTGTTTCCCAGGAACGAGGAGGAGCGGCGAAAGCTCCTCGACGCCGGCTACGAGATCGACCGGGTGCTCACCACGGAGGACCTCGTGGGAGGCGTGGACATCTTCTTCGCGGCCACCGGGGTCACCCGCGGCGCCCTCCTCCAGGAGGTGGCCTACCGCCGGGACAACGTCGTGACGCAGTCGATGGTCATGCGGGCCCGCTCGGGTACCGTCCGCTACGTCGAGGGCCACCACCAGCTCGACAAGCTGATGCGATTCAGCCAGATCGAGTACCGCTAGATCCTCGTGCATCCTGTCCTCATGTCATGTTACGGTAGTCATGTCATGGAGACATTCAATGTCGCCGAGGCCAAGCGCCGCTTCTCCGAGCTGATCGACCGCGTTCAGCACGGCGAGCGTTTCCTGGTGTCCCGGAGGGGGAGGCCTGCCGTGGCTCTGGTCCCGACCGACGACGTCGATGAAGGCCAGCCAACCCCTCGAGGCGGGCTCTTAGCCCTCGTTGGGGCGCTGGCAGACGTCGAGGACCTCGACGATATGGTTCAGGACATCTACAGGGCCCGTCGACGGGCTCGGGACCGTCCGCCCCCGGAGTTCGGCTGAAGGGTGTATTGCTTCGACACCGACGTGTTGAGCGCGGCCATGCACAGGGAGCCGAAGCTCTCGGTCCTTCGTCGCCTTGCGTGGGTGCCCGACGCCGAGCAGTCCACGAGCGCGATCACTCTCGGCGAGCTGATCTATGGGGCGATCCGCCGCCGGAACCGCCGGCTGGCCGAAAGGATCGCCGACCTAGTGACCCCTGCCATGAGGGTGTTCGCCTTCGACCGCTCGGCCGCGGAGGTCCTTGGACGTCTCAAGGCCGATCTCGAAGCTGAAGGCAGCCGCCTGGACGAGCCGGACCTCCGTATTGCCTCGATCTGTCTTGCTCGCGACCTCACCCTGGCCACAGGAAACGTCCGGCACTTCTCCCGGGTTCCGGGGCTGCTCGTCGAGAACTGGCTCGCCGAGTAGCGCCTACGGCCAGCCCTGGTGGGCGTTCCGGAACGCGGCCGCCGCCACGGGCGTGGTCGGCCCGTAGACGGCGTTCCGGATCGGGAGCTTCCGCCGCAGGTCGGCCAGGTCCCGGCGGGTGAACTCGCACGGAACCGCGACCGGGTCCACGCCGTAGAGGCGGGCCCCGTTCAGCCCGAGGATCTTCGCCTTGATCTCCTTCGTCAGGCGCGGGTACCCGTGCCGCTCCCGGAGCGCCCCGGAGATCTGGAACGAACGGAGGGCCTGGATCTGGTCCTGGGGCGAGCCGTAGAACAGGCAGTCTGTCCCCCACACCACGTTGTCCTCCCCCACGTATCGGAGCAGCTTGCCGAGGACGTGGGCGGCCTGGTCCGGATGGCGCATCACGTTCCACCACGTCGTGCCGATCTCGGCGTACACGTTCTCGTTGGGCCCGATGCCGGCGCGACGCATCGAGGTGATCAGGCGGTTGATCCCCACGCCCGCGGAGGCCCTCGTGTACGGGCCCTCCACGTGGTCGCTCTCGTAGCCGGAGTGGTAGACCACGAACCGCATCTCGGGGTGCTTCCTGGCCGCCGGGCCGATGTCGTCGGGGGTGGCGTACCGGCTCGCTCCGGGGAGGCCCTTGTGGGCGCACACGATGTCCACCCCCAACTCGAGGGACCGCTCGATGAACCGCTCCCCCACCTGCGGGAGGGCCGGGTCCGCGTCGTCGAAGCGCCACCCGTTCCCCGACCCGTCCCAGAGGTCGGGGTAGTGCGTGAACACCTTCCACGCCGCGATGGGGTGATCGCGAACGGCCCGGTCCATCTCCTCCAGGGCTGCCCCCGGCGGGCCCAGGTTCGGGAACGGGTTCCCGTGCAGGAGGATCCGCTCGTCGCGGCACAGCGCAACCGCCACCCGCCGTGTCTCCTCCATCACGTCCATCGACAGCGGGCCGTCGGGGGGTAGCGGCAGCGAGGACACCACGACCATGCTGGTGTCGCTCTTCAGGAACATCTCGTCCATGAAGTGCTCCACGGAGAAGCAGTCCTTGGGATCGTCCTCGCCGCACCCCTGCTGGGGGAACCGGGACCAGAAGGCGAACGGGTCGTTCACGGCCGGATTCAGGTCGTACTCGAGGAGGTGGCCCTGGACGTCCATGACGAACTCCTCGCCCCCGACCTCCTCCAGGGCCGCCTCGGGGTCGAGGGTGGCCTCCGGGGTGATCTCGTAGCCGCCGCCGGGCTCCCGGCCGACTCGGCGAGCGGCCTCTCGGGTGCACGCGTTCAGCGCGAAGAGCGTGGCCGCCGCCCCCGCGGCGGAGAGGAGGAACTCCCGCCGGCTCATCCCGCTCCGCCGGGCGTTCCGCTCGCACAGGTCCCGGGCCCGGCGGATCGTCTCGAGCAACACCGGCCCCAGCGGCGTCGGGTCGTACTCGCCGTTGGAGACCGGGCCGAGCTTGATCGGGAGCCCGGGGTCCTCCTCGCGCCAGTCCAGCCAGCCGCGACCCATCCCGAAACTGAGACGCCCCGAGGGCCTCGGAGGTTCAGCCGGCCGGCTCGGGCGCGGCCTGGCGACGGCGCCTCAGGGCCACGGCCACCACCCCGGCCAGGACCAGGACCACGCCGAGGAGCTGGAGGCCCGAGGGGGCCTCGCTCAACAGGACCATGGCCAGCAGGACCGCGCCGACCGGCTGGACGGTCAGCAGGACCGACGTCACCGCGGCCGGCAGCCTCGGAAGCGACACGGAGATGAGGAGCCACCCGGCCACCTGAGCGGTGAGCGCCAGCACCACCAGCCAGCCCTGGGCCGGCCATCCCGGCCACGGGTCGAGCTCGCCGAGGAGCCAGCCCCCGATCGCGGCCACGACCGTCGCGGTGGCCGTGGCGTCGAACAGCGGGCCCGCGGGGCGGCGGATGTCCCGGTTCCCCCGCCGCAGCACCAGGATGAACCCCGTGTAGGCCAGCGACGTGAGCACGCCGAAAACCACCCCGAGCACGGGATCGCGGCCGAAGGCCTCGTCCTCGAGGATGCCGGAGATCAGGACGATCCCCACGATGGCCACCGGGATGGCGGCCACCAGCCTGGCGCCGGGATGCTCACCGAGCAGCAGCCACGCCGTGAGCGCCACGAACACCACCTGGAGGTTCCCCAGAACCGTGGCCAGCCCGGCCCCGACCGCTTCGATCGATCGGTGCCAGAACATGAGGTCGAGGGCGAAGAACACGCCGGCCGCCACCGCCAGCACCCGCTCCCGGGGGCTCCTCGGTCCGAACCGCCGGCGCTCCCGTGCCGCCAAGAGGCCCAGGACCGGCAGCGCGTACAGGCACCGGAACACCGCGGCGGTGTCCGGCGAGACGTCGGCCAGCCGGACCAGGATCGCGGAGAACGCGATGCACAGCGCCCCCGCCACCGCGGCGAGGCCGGGACGGCCGCCGAGCGGACCGACCTGGACTCCGGCGGTCTCCTCAGCCTCATCCATTGGGATGCCCGAGGGTATCCGAGGGGATGGCCCGGTGTCGGCTCCCTCCCGTATACTGCCGTCGAGGGTTCGGCATCGCGCATCCCAGCTCCGAGCAGTTCCCTCGCCGGCGAACCGGCCGGAGGCCCCCCGGGCAGCACCCAGGCCCGGGGTAGGCCACGGAAGGAGGGAACAGCTCGTGGCAACTGGCACCGTGAAGTGGTTCAACCCCGACAAGGGGTACGGCTTCATCACCCAGGACGACGGCCCCGACGTGTTCGTGCATTTCAGCGCGATCCAGGGCGAGGGCTACCGGAACCTGGAGGAGAACCAGAAGGTCGAGTTCGACGTCACGCAGGGGCAGAAGGGCCCCCAGGCGACGAACGTGCGCCCCGTGGCGTAGCGAACGACCGGAAGGGCGAAGGACCCGTCGCGGCGCGACGGGTCCTTCTCTTATCGCCTTCTCCCGAGGGCAGAAGCCCCCCACCGCTACCCCGAGAATTCTTCAGGGCCCCCCGCGATGACGGGGCCACGCCGAGGGTGTCCTACGAGGAGGCCCTCCGCTCCTTCAGGTACCGGAGGAGGCCACCGGCCAGGAGCTGCTCGCGCTCGTGAGGCGTGAGGTCGTTCCGGACGCGGAGCTCCCGGCCATCCATCACGAGCGTGAAGGTGTCGCTCCCCCGCTCGAGCTCCTGGCGGACCCGCGGAAGTCGCCACACGTCGCCGACCTGCGCCTTGCTGTAGACCTCGTCATCGATCAGCCCGGGCACGATTCCGTTGTTGATCAGGTTCCTCCGATGGATCCGGTGGATCGTCTTAGCGAACACCGCCCGGACGCCGAGGTACATCGGCGCGATGGCGGCGTGCTCCCGAGAGGATCCCTGCCCGTAGTTGTCGCCGCCGACGATGAACCCGCCACCCCACTCCTCGGATCGGGAGACGAACTCGGGGTCCTCCTTCCTGAACACGTACCGGCTGATCGCCTCGATGTTGGACCGCTCGCCCATGACGATGACGCCGTCCGGCGACATCGAGCCTGTGGAGATGTTGTCGGGGAGCACGATCAGCACCCGCCCCTCCAGGGCGTCCGGCAGATCCGGGGGGAGCGGCGGCGGCTTGATGTTCGGGCCACGCCAGATCTCGATCTTCGCCGCCTCCTCAGGGGGCGGGGGGAAGATCAGCATGCTGTCGTCGACCCGGGGCTTCGGCGCCTCGATCTTCGGGGGCTCCAGGTCGAGGTCGCGGGGATCGGTGATGACCCCGCGCACGGCCGTGGCGCCCGCCGTTGCCGGCGAGCTCAGGTAGACGAAGTCCTCATCCGTGCCGGACCGGCCCTGGAAGTTCCGGTTGAACGTGCGGACCGAGGGCTGGCCCGACGGCGGCGCCTGGCCCATACCCACGCACGGCCCGCATGCGGCCTCCAGGAGCCTGGCCCCGGCCCGGACGTACCGCTCCATGACGCTCGTGGTCACCATCAGGTCCAGGGCCTGCCGGGAGCCGGGGGAGACCGTCATGTCCAGCCACTCGTTGACCCCGCCTCCCTCGTCCACCATGTACGCCGGGATGGCCAGGTCGGCGTATCCGGAGTTGACCGAGGAGCCCACGCACACCTGGGCCACCTTCGTCCCGGCCACCTCGCGGACCGGGACCACGTTGTCGGGGTTCCGGGGCTTGGCGATCAGCGGCTCCAGCGCTGCCAGGTCGATGACCATCTCCTCGTCGTACGGGGCCCCCTGGTCGGGCAGGAGCTCCCGGAAGTGGTCGGGCCGCTCCTGGTCCTCGAGCCACTGCAGGGTCCGCTCGTCGGCCGGGAAGATCCCGGCGGTGGCCCCGAGCTCCTGGATCATGTTGCAGATCGTGGCCCGCTCGGTGACCGAGAGCGTGGCCACCCCGGGCCCGTCGAAGGCGAACGCCTTCCCCAGGCCGCCCTTCACG
>JBOGWD010000125.1:0-7901 GCA_050693275.1 Actinomycetota bacterium
CTCCGGGCCGGGGACCTCGACCGGCTGGTGACCAAGGTAGATTGGGTCGCCAAGTACGAACTGATCAGGGCGTACCGACAGAAGCACGGCTACTCGCTGTCCCACCCGAAGGTGGCGTTGATGGACCTGGCGTACCACGACGTCAACCGGAACCGGGGCCTCTATTACCTCCTGGAGCGGAAGGGACGGATGGAGCGGGTCGTGGGGGAGCGGGAGGTGCAGCGGGCCATGCACGACCCGCCTCAGACCACCCGGGCCCGTCTGCGCGGCGAGTTCATCCGGCATGCCAAGCAGCGCCGCCGGGACTACACGGTGGACTGGGTCCACCTCAAGCTCAACGACCAGGCCCAGCGGACGGTGCTGTGCAAGGATCCATTCCGGTCCAGGGACGAGCGCGTCGAGCAGCTGATCGCCCACATGTGAGCGAGAGCCCGGACGTGGAGCGGGAGGCCGTGTTCCACGACCTCCCGCACCTGGTCTTCGTGGCCTCGCTAGCAGCAGCCGGAACCGCAGCAGCCGGGAGGGCACTCCTCACACCAGTCGATCCTCGCCACGCCGGTCACCTCCTCGTATCGACGACGGTCGATATTATTGACGGAAGCATCGACAGGTGTCAATATGTTCTCACCTTGAGGCTGATCCAGCACATCGACCAGGATTGCTGCCCGCCCTTCCTCACGGAGCCGCTGGCCGAGGAGGACGCGGCCCGGCTGGCCGGTGCCCTCCGGGTGGTGGCCGAGCCGGCCCGGCTCCGCCTGCTGAACCTGATCGCTTCCCGGCCGGAGGCCGAGGCCTGCGGGTGCGAGCTGACCGAGCCGCTCGGCCTCTCCCAGCCGACGGTCAGCCATCACCTCAAGGTCCTCCACGAAGCGGGGGTCCTCGATCGGGAGAAGCGCGGCCGGTGGGCGTTCTACCGCCTCAACCCCGAGCCGCTCCGCCTCCTCCGGCAGGCGCTGGGCTCCACCGAGCCGGCCCCGGCGAACGCGTAGCGACGTTCAGAGGCGGAGGAAGCCCTCGGTGATGATCCGGCGGCCGATCTCGAAGGCGGCCAGGCAGTCGTCCGCGGAGTTCGCCGAGGCGGCCACGACCGTGAGATCTCTGGCGTTCTCGTCGGCCACGGCGATGGCCCTCCGGGCACCGATCCCCACGAGGTCCCACCCCGTCCGCCCGGTCACCCGGGCCGTGGTCACGAAGCAGGCGGCCGGCGCCCCCGCAGCCAGGGCAGCGTCGAAAGCGCTTCCTCCCGTGGCCGAGACCAGGACCACGACCCGGCGGTCCACGTTGACCAGGTCCACGAGCTCGGCCCCCTGATTCGGGGCCAGCTCGTACCGGACCCCCGCCGTGGTCAGCGCCTGCAGCACTGGGAGGGAGCGCGCCCTCCGCGGATCGTCGGGCCCCACCCGCGGCTCGGCCACGACCACGACGTCGGTCCCCAGCTTGCCGGCGATGCCCGCGGCCCGCCGGCCCACAGCGCCGGGGTCGAGACGGACCGGCGCCTGCGTCCCGGCGGGGGATGCGCCCAGCACCGCCGCCGCCCCGGCGGACACCGCCGCCTCGGCGCTCGTCGACGAGTCGACGACGTCCACGATGGCCACGACGCGTCCCCGGGCCCCTGCATCCGCGGCTCCACTTGCGTTGAACGTGATCTCGAGCTTGCGCGCCCTCATCCCTCCACCTCGTCTCGCCATGTCCTCGATCCCGCCGCCATCCGGCCGGCCAGCACCCCGGCCGCACCGGCGGCCAGGAAGAACGCCGGCTCCTCCTCCAGCCTCCGGCCCATCGACTCCGTCCCCACCCCGCGCTCGGACAGCAGGTCCAGCGCCGGCTGACCGGTCACCTCGACGAGCTGGTGCCGCTCCTCCAGCCTGGCCTCCTTCAGCGTCTCCCACACCAGCCCGCGCCGCTCCTCGTCGAGGGCCGGCACCGCCACGTTGACCGGGACCAGCGCCACCTCCGTGAGGACGGTGATCGAATGTGGCGACACGCCGTGGTGCCGGTAGGTCGGGTCGGCGAAGTTCACGCGGAGGGCTGCCACCGGCCGCCCCCCGAGGATACCCGCCGCGTTTAGCGACGTGCCCGAGGCGACGTCGCTGGCGCCCCACCGGGTGGCGGTCCCCACCTTGCCCGGCCCGTCGGCCACCACGATGACGTCGGCCTCCGACACCGCCCGGCCTGCCAGGAGCCCGCTGAACACGTTGACGGCCTCCAGATCCCCGCCGAGCGCCTGTCCACAGGTCACCACCGAGTCGACCAGGCCCGCCTCCCGCAGCTCGTGCACCTGTCGCGACAGCCACACGGGGAGCGCCCCCCCGTCCGTCATCACGTACACCACCCGCTCGGCACCTGCCGCCCTCGCTCCCGCACAGGCCGCGCCCAGCATCGAGTGCAGCGGGACCCAGGCAACGGGCATCCCGGCGAGCCCATCCGCAGCCTCGAACGCCCGACGGTGAAGACCGTCCTGCTCCTCGACGGCCTCCACCTTGGCCTGCAGCGGGGTGTACCGGAGCTTCATCACGTGGCCCTCGGGGGGCGGATCCACGTCCCCCTGCCCCTCCACCGCCACCACGAAATGCCACCCACCGGTCCCGAGCCCGAGGGCCCCGGCCGTGGTGTTCAGGAGCACGGAGTCGCCCTCGGCCACGGGGCCGGTCAGGGCCGGGTAGGCCAGGGCTCGCTCGGTGAGCCCCTCCACCTCGACCTCGAGCTCGATCAGCCCCGGCCGCTCGTCGGCCACCCGGGCGATCGTCCCTCTCCGGAGCCTGATCATCTCGGCGGTATGCTAGCCGCGATGCATCCCCTCGAACGACTGGTCAACCTGGTCGCCCTCCTCCTGGAGACCAATCGGCCCCTGACCTTCGAGCAGATCCGAGGGATGCTCCCCGCCTACGACCAGGCCGACAAGGCGTCCGCCAAGCGGCAGTTCGAGCGGGACAAGGACACCCTCAGAGGGACCGGCATCCCGGTGGAGACCGTGGCCACCGACGCCTGGGAGGTCGAGGAAGGCTACCGGATCCCCAAGGATCGATACGAGCTCCCCGACATCTCCTTCAGCCCGGAGGAGGTTGCGGCGCTCTTCGTGGCCGCCCACGCCCCCGGCGAGGATGGCGAAGCGGCTCGGGCCTTCCGCAAGCTCACGGTGGGCGCGGAGGCCGGGGTCCTGGAGGCCGCGGGCCAGGCCGCGGCGCCGGTCGGCGTCGACGCCTCCGGGCCCCATCTCCGACAGGTCGCGGACGCCGTCTCGGGCCGCCGGCGGGTCCGGTTCCGGTACCGGCCGGTCTCCGGACGATCCGGCCAGCGGGACGTGGACGCGTGGGCCCTGCTGTTCCGGGGCGGGGCGTGGTACCTGGTCGGACGGGACCGGGCCCGCGCGGAGCCCCGGTCGTTCCGCCTCTCCCGGATCGCCTCGGAGATCAAGGACGCCGGCCCCGGCGAGGCTCCACCGGAGGGCTTCCGGGCCGCCGACCACCTCCGCGTGGGGCCGTGGGGACTCGGCGCGCCCGAGACGGCGGCCAGGGTCGCCTTCAGCCCCAAGGTGGCCTGGTGGGCCCTGGCCGGGCTCCCGGGGGCCCGGACCCTCCGCACGCGCTCCGACGGGTGGATCGAGGCCGAGGTCCCCGCGGCGGCGGGTGAGGCGTTCGTCTCGTGGGTCCTCTCGTTCGGTCCCGACGCCCGGGTGCTGGCGCCCAGGCCCATCCGGGACGCCGTGGTGGAGGCCCTCGAGGCCGTCCGTGCCTCCCTCTAGGACCGCCGAGCGCCTCCTGCGCCTCCTGGCCGTGGTTCCGTACGTCGTGCGCCATCCCGGGACGCCCGTCGGGGAGCTCTCCCGGCTGTTCTCCGTGGACGAGCAGGAGCTGCTGGCGGACCTCAACCTCCTGTTCCTGACGGGGCTCCCCCCCTACGGCCCGGGCGATCTCGTCGAGGTCGACGTGGACGACGAGGGCAGGGTGTGGATCCGCATGGCCGACCACTTCTCCCGGCCGGTGCGCCTGACCCGGGCGGAGGCCGTTGCCCTGTACCTGCGGGGCACGGAGCTCCTGGGAGCCCCGGGGCTGAGCGAGGCGGAAGCGCTTCGGTCGGCCCTGGACAAGATCGCCGACCGGCTGGGGAAGGACACCCTGGGCGAGCTCCGGGTCGAGGTGGGCCAGGCCGGGCAGGGCGGACCGCTGGCGGCGGTGCGGGGGGCCGTGGAGGCTCGCAGCCGCATCGAGATCGACCACTACTCGGCCGCCCGGGACGCCGTGACCACTCGCCAGATCGATCCGGAGCACGTCTTCTCGGCGCTGGGGAACTGGTACGTGGTGGCCTGGGACCACCTGGCCGACGCCGAGCGGATGTTCCGGGTGGACCGGATCCGCGAGGTCCGTCCCACCGGCCAGCCCTTCGAGCCTCGAGGGCTCCTCGGCCAGGGTCGCGAGCTGTACACCCCCGGAGCCGAGGACACCACCGTTCGCCTGCGACTGGGCCCGGGGGCCCGATGGGTCGCCGAGTACTACCGGGTCGACCGGGTCGTCGAGCGGGAGGGGGCCCTCGAGGTGTCCCTACCCACGAAGGACCTGGCCTGGGTGGCCAAGCTCCTCCTGCGCCTCAGGGGGGAGGCCCAGGTCCTGGAGCCCCCCGAGCTGGCCGAGGCCGCAGGCGCCCTGGCCGGGGAGACCCTGGGGCGGTACCGGCGCCCCTCGGGGGCCCGGTCGGGCCGGTAAAGGTCCCGGCCCCTCGAACCGATACTCCCTGCGAGATGACCAGCATCAGGACGAACTGCCCCCGTTGCGGGGAGGTCGAGATGCGGGCCGACGTGATCCTCCTCACCGTGGAGCCGAGCTCGGGAGAGGGCACGTACAGCTTCGTGTGCCCCTCGTGCGAGGACCTCGTGGAGAAGCCCGCCGACCAGAAGATCGTCAACCTGCTGAAGTCCGTCGGGGTGGACGTGGCCGAGCGCCCCGCTCCCTCACCGGACCTGGAGGTCCGGCCGGAAGGCCCCGCCTTCACGCTGGACGACGTCATCGACTTCCACTTCTTGCTCTCCCGGGACGACTGGGTCGGCGAGCTGCTGGCCTCGGCTGAATAGGCCGACGACCGGGTCCCGCAGCGCCCCTGTTATCCTCGTCCGCATGGTCTGGATCGTGGTCGGCGTCGGTGTCGTCACGGCCGCGGTGCTCCTGGGGCTCGTGGTGGCCCTGTTCCGGCATCTCCGGGCCCTCAGCGAGTCGTTGGTCCGCCTCCAGGAGGATCTCCTCCCGGTGCTGGAGGACATCCGTCGGAGCAGCGAGGAGGCGCAGGGACGGATGATCGGGCTCGAGGAGCGCCAGGCGTCCCTGGGGTCGGATTCCGTGCGAGGATAGATCGGGAGATCAGACGTGCCCTCACTCGGATTCGGCGAGATACTCATCATCCTCGTGCTGGCGCTGGTCATCTTCGGCCCGCGGCGGCTGCCCGAGATGGGCCGATCGATCGGCAGGTCCATGCGCGAGTTCCGGCGGGCCACGTCGGAGATCCGGACGGAGCTGGAGTCCGACCTCGACGAGCCACCCAGCGTGACCGTCGAGGAGCGCAAGCGCCGGGTCGCCGAGCGAAAGGCAAGGTCGTCGACCGAGGACCCTCCCACCACACCGGAGCGCGAGACGCCGCCCACCTGATCGGGCGGCTCGCACCACATCCATGCCGCTGATCCCCGGTCGGCGACGGGCGCGCCGGTCCAGCATGACGCTCATGGAGCACCTCGAGGAGCTCCGGCGCCGACTGGTCATCTCGGCCCTCGCCGTGGCCCTCGGCTCTATCGCCGGCTTCGTCCTGTACCGGCCGATCCTGAACTTCCTCCAGGAGCCGTACCGCCGGGCCGTGGCGTCGCTGCCGGAGACCATCACCGAGAAGCTCATCGTCACCACCCCGACGGAGCCGTTCCTGGCGTTCCTGAAGATCGGGCTCTTCGCCGGGCTGGGGTTGGCCCTGCCGGTGATCCTGTACCAGCTGTGGCGGTTCATCACGCCGGGGCTCACCAAGCGGGAGCGCCGCCTGGGAATCCCCTTCGTCCTGGCTTCGCTGGTGCTGTTCGCGGCGGGGACGGCGTTCGCGTTCGCGATCCTGCCACGCGGGCTGGCGTTCCTGTTCTCCTTCGGCGGGGACAACCTGGTGCCCTTGCTGACCATCGACCGCTACCTCAGCTTCCTGTTCTTCCTGGTGCTGGCGTTCGGGATCTCCTTCGAGATGCCGCTCGTCCTCCTGTTCCTGACCGGCGTCCGGGTCATCAGCAGCGCCCAGCTGCGGAGCTGGCGCCGCTACGCGGCCCTCGGGACGGTGATCTTCGCCGCCGTCGCCACGCCCACGCAGGACCCGTACACTATGTTGCTGATGTGGGTCCCCCTGTACCTGCTCTACGAGGGGGCCATCCTGGTCGCCAGACTCTTCAAGAGGTGATGTGACTCGTGGCCATCAAGGGGAAGCGCCGGGGGCGGGGCCGCAGCGGCCGGACGGTGGCCACGGCGCCCCGACCATACCTCGTCCGGCCGAAGACGCCGCTGTCGCGGCGAACGGGGATGAAGGTCGTGCTGGTGCTGCTGGTCGAGGCGCTCGTGTTCACGCTCCTGATCCTGGCCGACGCCCAGAGCGACGCAGACCGGCAGCGCGAGCAGATCTCGGAGTTCACCTCCCTGGTCGAGGCCCAGCTCTACCAGAGCGGGGCCGCCCAGGAATCCTTCGCCGGGCCCCTCGTGCTGCCTCAGCTCGGTGAGGCCCTCTCCCAGCTCCAGGCCGGGGAGGCGCCGGAGGACCTGCTCGAGAACACGGAGAGCTGGGCCGATGTCGCGGAACGGGCCGGCGATCAGATCGGGGGCATCGAGACCGACCTGGCCGGGCTGAAGGAGGCCCGGAACCTCATGGAGCACGGCCTGCGGCTGTACTCGGGCCTGGCCGACCAGGTCGGGGTGGCGGCACAGGTCGAGGGCAGGACCCAGGGGACGCTGGTGAGGACGATCGGCGAGCAGATGGCGGTGGCGGCGACGATCTTCGACACGGGCTACGGCGCGCTCCAGGAGGAGCGGCGGAAAGCCGGGTTGCCGACCCAGTCCAGCTTCCCCGGCGGCTTGCCGGACGACTTCGGCGGCCTGCCGCCGATCCCTCCGGGAGGCTGACGCGGTGACGAACCTGGTCCTGATTCACGCGTTCCCCGTCGACGCGGAGATGTGGGAGGCGCAGGTGGCGGCCCTGTCCCGGGAGGCGGACGTGCTGGCGCCCTCCCTGCCGGGCTTCGGGGGAACCCCACCCGCCGGCGACGTCATGACGATGGACGCCGCCGCCGACCACGTGGCAGGCGAGATGGATCGGGCCGGCATGGACCGGGCGGTCGTGTGTGGGGTGTCCATGGGTGGCTACGTGGCCTTCTCCATGTGGCGACACCGCGACCGGGTCGCCGGCTTGGCCCTGGCGGATTCCCGGGCCGAGTCCGACGACGATGCCGGGCGCGAGCGGCGCCGTCAGGTGGCCGACAAGGCCCGATCCGAAGGAAGCGGCGCCATCGCCGACAACCCGCCACCGCTCCTCTCCGAGGGCGCCGATCCCGCACTGTGGGAGCGGGTCAAGGAGATGATCCGCCGTCAGCCCGGGGAGGCCATCGCGGCCGCCTCGCTCGGGTTGGGAGAGCGAGCCGACTCGCGGCCGATCCTCGGCGAGATCGACGTGCCGACCACGGTCATCGTCGGATCGGCCGACACGCTCACGCCGCCGGCGATGTCCCAGGCCATGGCCGCCTCGATCCCCGGCGCCGAGCTTGTGGTCCTCGACGGCGCCGGCCACCTGTCCAACCTCGAGGACCCCGACGGCTTCACCTCCGCCCTCCGCACCCTCCTCCAGCGTCTGTAACGGCGGCTCACGTGCTGGCCGCGGGGCTGTTGACGCTCGGCACCCGCCTC
>JBOGWD010000126.1:0-3419 GCA_050693275.1 Actinomycetota bacterium
GCACGTGGAGGTTCCGAATCGAGATGAGTTCGGCCGGCTGACGGTGAACCTCAACCGGACCAGCACCCGCCTGGCCACGCTCTACAACGATCTGACCGAGCTCAACGAGAACCTCGAGAAGACGATCGAGGAACAGCTCGCCCAGCTTCGGCGGGCGGAGCAGCTGCGCCGCTATCTCGCCCCGCAGGTCGCCGACGCGGTGCTGAGTGGTGGTGGGTCGGTGGGGCTGGCCTCGACCCGGCGCAATCTGACGATCCTGTTCGCGGACATTCGAGGGTTCACCTCGATGGCCGAGCGCATGGAGCCCGAGGAGCTGATCGACTCGCTCAATCAGTACTTCACCGCCATGACCGACGTCGTGTTTCGCCACGGCGGCACCCTCGACAAGTACGTTGGCGATGGCATCCTGGCCTTCTTCGGCGATCCGATCCCCTTCGAGGACCACGCCGAGCGGGCGGTGGCCACCGCGTTCGAGATGCGGCACGAGCTCGACGCCCTTCGGGGCACCTGGTTGCTGGAACGAGGCGAGGACCTCAACGTCGGGATCGGGATCAGCACCGGATACGTCACGGTGGGGAACATCGGATCCACGACCAGGACCGAGTACACGGTCATCGGCAATCACGTCAATCTGGCCTCGCGCTTGGCGACGATCGCCCAGCCCCAGCAGATCCTGGTCGCCGAGCGAACCCTGGTCGCGGTCCGAGATCAGGTCGAGGCCAACCCCGTGGACGAGATATCGCTCAAGGGTGTCAATCGTCCGATCAGGATCTTCGAGATCGCCAGCACCACGGCCGATCTCCCGGATGCTTGAAGTGAGGGTCCCGGGGCGATCATCCTGATCGTGCCGCCACTCGGTTTCACCTATTACAGGAGGCTATCCACTCGGCGGGCGAAAGAAGACCGTCGCGAGTTCGTGAGGAGAGCAAGCTCGAGATGGTGGTCGCTACCCGGCTGGTGCGCCTGTGCCTCGGAAAGAGTGCCTCGGAACAGACACGATCTCTATTTCTCCGAGGATCGTCTCCAGCCACTGGGATCCGCAGTCGTAGCAGAGACCCTTCCGACCGTCCCGGAGGATGATGATGACCCGCTCGCTTCCGCAGACGGGGCACGTCCTGGACCTCACTCCGGTGCTCCCGTCCTTCTCCCGTCACGGCCGTGTGAAGGTCTGACCTTCATCGCTACCCAGAGTCCCCAGGAAACCGCCTCTTCATCTGTCAAACGCTCCAGGTTCCACACCCCGGCCCAGTGGTCATCGGCGCACAGAGTGACGGGCCTGCCGTGAGCGACCAGAACTTCGGCTATCCTTCGCCCCCCCGCCACTAGCTCGGCAAGAGGAACCGCGGTTCCGTCGAGCACGGCCAGGAATGGCCTCAGAGCATCCTGACGGTTCGTCTGCTTGTGGGTCATTGGCGGCCCCATCCGAATGGTGCGCCCTCGGGCCGGGCCAGGAATCCCCCGGAGAACGGAGGTCGCCTAATGCAAATGGACGGCCGGCTGACCGCTCTGGAGAGCGTCTGGTTCCCGCACCTTCGAGGAAGCCATCCGGGTCTTCGAGGAGCTCAGCGCCGAGCGCGGCTTGGCCAAGGCCTGGCACTTCCTGGCCCTCCTCCACTGGCTGAGGGAGCGCTGGGCGGACACAGAGAGAGCGCTGGAGGAGGCCGTCCGCCACGCTCGCCTGGCCGGCCACCGACGCCAGGAGGTGGAGGACCTCTCTCAGATGCCGGCGGCGGTCAGCCTAGGGCCGATGCCGGTCGAGGAAGCGATCCGGCGGTGCGAGGAGATCGTCGCGCGCTCGGGCGGCCACCCCAAGGTGGAGGCCCGAGCGCTGACCATCGGGCTCACCTCGAGGCCATGCGGGGGCGGTTCGAAGAGGCCCGGGCTCTCCTGACCCGGAGTCGTCAGATCTTGCAAGACCTGGGCCTCGAGATGCGCATGGCGGGTCTGTCCCAGCACGGCGAGAGCTGCTGGCGGGCGACCCGGTCGCGGCAGAGCGGAAGTTCCTCGAAGGATTCCCAGCATATACGCGGATGGGCGAGAGGGCCCACCTCTCGACCCTAGCGGCATGCTTGGCCGAGGCTGTCTACCGACAGCGCAGGTTCAAGGAGGCCGAACGTTACTCGCGAGTGAGCGAAGAGAACGCCGACCCGAACGCTGTGCGCCCCGCTTATGGAGGGCAACGGTGTGCGCTATGTTGTCCGCTCTCGCCGAGGTGGGCCCTTTTCCGAATGGGCCCCGCGACCCCGAAGCGTCCCTGCAGTTCGAACATCGACCGGGAAGGAGGATAGCGTGTGCAAGGGGAACCTGATGAGAACAGCGACTTCGTCGTGCGCACATGGGTCCCGGAGCGGTGGCGGCCGGGCGCGCCGCCGGTAGACGCGCGGTACTGCTCAGGTCGCTGGCGACTCTCCCGGTTTGCGGTACCCAATGCCCTTGCCCTTCGCGAGTGCCTCGAGCGTCTCTTCCACGGTCATCAGCACCGTTGTCTCGACCGAGGCGAGAGCACCGCCCGCCGCGATAGCAAGCACGAGGCCGGCCATTGAGACGTTGTCAGGCGCCTCGAAGATCGCGTAGCCGTCGTATTCGCCGAAGCCATACCAAAAGCCGTGTAGGGCGCCCCCCACCTGTTCGGCGTACGCGCGCGCTGCATCGCGGCGATCTTCAGGGTTCTGAATTAGCTTCGACCACGTCTCAGGCGTGTAGCTGAAGCGCATGAGATAGGTAGCCATGGCACCTCCTGATTTGAGATCCTGAGAGCCTAACATCACTCTCGCGGCAGCGAGTCCGAACTGAGCGCTCTCACGGCAGACAGGCAAGAGCCCCTCGACGTCGGCCGAGCCCATGGTCGTGGCCAGCCGACCGCCGTTTCTCACGAGCTCGGCGACGTTCGCGAGCGCCTTCGATAGATCCGGCTCTCCAGTGCCTTGTCTTCAGAACTGACGAGCGTGCGACGAGGAAACCTGTGGCGTGCAAACCACTGTCCCATGCGGCCTAGAGGAGGACTCTCGGTTTGATCGCTAGCGGGCCGTGATGCTCAGCGGCGAGCACGGCCGGTACCACGGTGCTGTTCCCTGAGGAGTTCGTGGGGGCCGCGCGTGGACGCACGTGTGACATCTCGAGAACCGCGTACGCCGAGCGGCCGGGCGAGTGCGTGCCCAGAAGGCCACCGGTAGCCCGGTCGTACGCTGATTCGGTAGGTGGATCGCTAGGTCCCCTGGCGACGCGAGCGATAGCGTGGCGGCACCATTGGTCATAGAATCGGGTGAGAGAGGAGGAGCTATGGCACATCCGAACGAGGATCTGGCGCGGGAGGGATACGAGGCCTTCATCAAGGCTGACATGCAGAAGGTCTCGGCATTCTTCGCCGATGACATCGTCTGGCACATCGGCGGGCGAGGCCCGCTGGCCGGCGACTACCG
>JBOGWD010000127.1:0-1466 GCA_050693275.1 Actinomycetota bacterium
GAGAGGCTGTCGCGAAAACCCCCTGGATGGGCTGGCCTCGCGGTAGCGGCGTTGGGAGAATGACATCGGTGTAGCTCACTCCTATCTGCGCGGAGGCAGCCGATGGCCTACAACTTCGTCACCTGCGACAGGGATCAGCAGTTCCTCATGCCCCCGAGTCTCGATGACTGGCTCCCCAAAGAGCACCTCGCCCGGTTCGTCGTTGCGGTCGTGGACACCCTCGACATGTCCCCGTTCTACGCCCGGCGCCGGTCCGACGGTTGGGGCCGAGCCGCCTACGACCCGAAGATGATGGTGGGCCTGCTCATCTACGCCTACGCGACCGGAGCGCGCTCCTCCCGCCTGATCGAGCGACGCTGCGTGGAGGACGTCGCCTTCCGGTTCATCGCCGCCAACGAGAGCCCCGACCACGCCACCGTCGCTCGCTTCGTCAAGGACCACGAGGGCGAGCTCGCCGAGCTGTTCGATCAGGTGCTGCGCCTCGCCGCGGAGGTGGGCCTCGTGAAGGTAGGGCTCGTGGCTCTGGACTCCACCCGGATCAAGGCCAACGCCTCTGCCGGTGCCAACCGAAGCGCCGACTGGATCCGCGCCCAGGTCGAGAAGATCATCGCCGAGGCGAGGCAGACCGACGAGGAGGAGGATCGGCGCCTGGGGGCCTCACCCTCACCCGACGTCCCCGAGGACCTCACCGAGCCGGACACCCGGCTCGCCCGTCTCCTCGCCGCCAAGGCCCGCCTCCAGGCCGACGAGCAGAAGCGCCAGGCCGCCTACGAGGCCAAGCTGGCCGCCCGAAACGAGCACAAGAAGCGCACCGGCAAGGGCATGCGGGGGCGCAAGCCGAAGCGGCCCCAGGAGCGAGCGAGGGACCGGGAGCGCTCCAAGCTCGCCAACACCACCGATCCCGACAGCCGCACGATGTCCACCGCCAACGGCGGGTACCTCCAGGGCTACAACGCCCAGGCGGTGGCGACCAAGGAGCAGATCGTCATCGCCTGCGAGGTCACAACGAACTCCACGGACTACGCGCAGCTGCAGCCCATGGTCGAGCAGGCCAGAGAGAAACTCCACAAGGCGGGGGTCGGCAGGAACATCGGGGTGGTGCTCGGCGACGCCGGCTACGTAACCGAGGACAACCTGGCGCTGGAAGACGAGCTCGGGGTGGAGCTCGTGATCGCCACCAGGAACCGCAAGCGGGCAGGTCCCGGCGCCGACCCGCGGCCACGCGGGCGGATCCCCAAGGGCTTATCGAGGACCCAGCGCATGGACCGCAAGCTCCGTACCAAGCGAGGGGAGCGGCTGTACCGAAAACGGGGCGGGGCGATCGAGCCGGTGTTCGGACAGCAGCGACAGCGCGGCGCAGGGTGCTTCCGGCGACGCGGCCTTGGGGCCTGCAACAGCGAGTGGCGGTTCGAGCAGGCGGTTCACAACCTCCTGAAGATCAGGACCTCGGGTAAGTGGACCGCACC
>JBOGWD010000128.1:0-1653 GCA_050693275.1 Actinomycetota bacterium
AACGGCGCAACTGTACTTGGCGAGCGGGGCGGGACCGCACCGCACCTGCAGGGTGCGCTTATCCCGATCGGTAGACTGACCAGGCTTCTCCCAACGCTAGCGGGCAGTCCCCACAAACCTGGAATCCCACTCTCGTTCGAAGGACTCGAGGTTCTGACACGTCGCCGACGAGCGGAATCGCCTGCAAGATCATACCGAGCGTTCCGCTGGGCGCGATCGGCACGCGGTAGAGGAACGGCTTGAGCGAGTCGGTGAAGCTGGTGGGGATCCGGGTGGAGCGCTGAGCGGCACCGAGGAGTGAGTCGCGCGGACGGTCGAAGGAGGAGCACGGATGGTGATCCAGCGGTCGGAGGAGGCCACCGGGCCGTCACGAGGAGCAGGAGGTGAAGCGGCAGGCCCTACGAGCCGATCGCCGCGGCCCTCCGGTTCGACCCCGGAGAGCGGGCTTCACGCCACTTCCCACCAAGGTGCCCGCCCCGTGCCCAGCCGCCTTATGCCAGCCGCGACCCGGTTGGACGATGGCCAGGGCGCTCATCCGATGCAGGGAGGGAGGAGAGCATGATCGCTGCGTACATCCTCATCCAGACCGAGGTGGGCGTGGTCGGCCCGGTAGCCGCGGAGGTAGCTGGGATCAAGGGAGTGACGTCGGCCGAGCCGGTAACCGGTCCCTACGACGTGATCGCCCGGGCGGAGGCACGGAACCTGGACGAGCTGGGGAAGCTCGTGGTCCGACGGCTCCAGGGCGTCCCAGGTATCACCCGCACGCTTACCTGTCCCGTAGTCCACCTTTAGAGGGCCCGTGGGTGCGCTGCTCCCAAAGAGACGGACCGGCGACGTTCGTGGCGGGTTCTCTGCACACCTCCGGTCGTTACGCCATGGGGCGCACGTTCGCCGCCTGAGATGAAGCCGTAACCTTGTCGGGGTTGAACCACTTCAACGGTCCCATTTGTTACAAGCAATCCCCTCCTTCCGTGGCCGTGCCGGACCTGCGTGCTGTTCCGACCGGCCCCGGCTGGTTCGCCGGGGAGGGAACTGCTCCAAGCCAGGACGGCAATGCTGAACCCTCACCCACCATGAAGGGGAGACGGCCCCGATCCGCAGGAGTGCGCTAATCGGGGTAGTCGCGCAGCTGCTGTGCCCTCGTCGGGTGGCGGAGCTTGCAGAGGGTCTTGGACTCGATCTGACGGATCCGCTCCCGCGTCACGCCGAAGGCCCGGCCGACCTGCTCGAGCGTCCCGGGCTCCCCGCCAAGCAGGCCGAACCGCCTCTGGATGATGCCCCGCTCCCGGTCATCGAGCGTGTGCAGGACCCTATCGAGTTGCTCCTGGAGCAGGGTCCTGCTGGCCGCGTCGGGGAGCGGCACCCCCTCTCGGTCCTCGATGAAATCGCCGAGGGTCGCGTCCTCCTGGTCATCGACGGGCGTCTCCAAAGAGATGGGATATCGGTGCAGCTCGAGGATCTGGCGGACCCGTTCCCCTGAGAGGTCGACGCGCCTGCCGATCTCTTCGGGATCCGGGTCTCGCCCTAGGATCTGGACCAGGTCCCGCTGGGCCCGAGCGACCTTGTTCATGTACTCGGTCATGTGCACGGGGATGCGGATCGTCCGGGACTGGGCGGCGATGGCCCGGGTGACGGCCTGCCGAATCCACCACA
>JBOGWD010000129.1:0-2864 GCA_050693275.1 Actinomycetota bacterium
ACGCCAGGACGTCCGCGTTCGTGGTCTCCTCGTTCATGATCGAGGGCGCGAACACGGCGAGGTTGCCGGCCTCCGACTCGAGGACCGGCAGGGCCTCCTCGGCGGTGTCGGCGGCGATGTCGTCGTACACCTCGTCCCCGAACGTGCTGGCCCGACCGGCCTCGAGGTCCTCGATCGTCCCGTAGTAGATGGCCACGTCGGCGATCTGGTCGCCACCCAAGCCGGCGTAGATGGCGTTGGCGAAGTTCTTGTACTGGCCGTAGGGGAGCGGGGCCGCGCCCTGGGCGTCCACCACGAACAGCGCCCGCTCGTCCTCCGGGGTGGCCCGGAGGTAGCCGGACGCGCCCGCGGTGGTCTCGCGGACCTCCGGCGTCAGCCAGGTGCCGCCGGCGTTCCAGGCGGTCAGCCCCCTGGACCACCAGGTGGCCAGGACGAATCCCACCGCCACCACGGCCACGGCCGTGAGCCCACGGCCGATGTTCCCCCGGACCCTGGAGGCGCCCCAGATGACCAGGAACAGGCCCACCGCGGCCAGCAGCTCCGGCGCGAGCGTGCCGTTGAAGAACCGGAAGTACGGATAGGCCGCCCCGATCAGGAACCCCAGCATCCCCAGGAGCGGAAGGGTCCACCCGATCGTGAGCTCTGCGAAGTACTCCCTCCCCCTGACCACCCGCACCACCAGGTGCACCAGGGCGATGGCCATCAGCGGCACCAGGATCAGGAGCGGGTAGAACGGCTCCAGGCTCTTCAGCACGCCGAGGCTGCGGTTGACGAAGTACTCCACGTCGGCGGGCGGCGGCACCGCGGCGTCGCTGAACGATGATCGCGGGCCCCACAGGCCGCCCAGCCAGAAGGCGGCGGTCATGACGACCGCCACCGTGCCGGTGACGATGATCATGCCCTCGGAACGGAGCGTCGGCAGGAGCGACCGCTCTCGGAGGAGGCGGTAGCCGGCCACGGCGCCCATGGACAGGAGGAAGATCACCAGGGTCGTGGGGTGGCTCAAGCCGGACAGGAACATGAACAGGGTGGCGGCGATCCGGGCGCCCCAGCTGTGCTGCATCCGGTCCATGAGGAGGAGGACGCCGCCCAGGAGCGCCAGCGACATGAAGTTGTCCATGTAGCCGAAGAATCGCTGGAGCAGGAACAGGGCCGGGGTGGCCACGACCGCCAGGTAGAACAGGAGCCAGTCGCGGCGGTGCCGCCAGGCGAAGGCGGCCATGCCCGCCCCCGCCAGCACCCGGAAGAAGATCGAGAGCACCACGGTGGGAACCGCGGCCGCCACGCCACCCACGGTGCGCATCAGGGCGCCGACGACGGGCTCGGCGATCCGGTATCCGCCGGCCAGCGACCCCACGGCTCCTCGCAGCTCGATCATGGCGCCGGGGTCCTCGTTCATCAGGAACTCGACCCGCCACTGGTAAAAGGCGGTGTCGAAGGCCGGAACCGCTCTGGCGGCATCGGTCATGAACTGCCAGCCCATGGCCGCCACCACGACCGCCACCACCAGGATGCCGATCCCCGGGCGCCCGGCCAGGGCCTGGAGGCGCGATGCCACGGTGCCCGGTCGGGCCGGGGCCTCGGGCGCCTGCACGTCGGTCGCTCCCATCCGCTCCTCCTGCGATCAGTCCTCGCCGGCCAGGCACGGCAGCCCGTCCAGCACCGTGCCGGGGAAGGCCGCCCGGAACAGCCGCTCTTCCCGGAGGCCCTCGGGAACCAGGGACGGGTCGGCCGCGTTGTCGGCGGGCGTGTACTCCATCAGGTAGTCGGCCACGTCATCGAGGGTGTGCCCATTCTCCTCGAGCTCCGCCACGTTCATCCAGAGCTGGGTGACCCGGAAGCTCTGGAGGACGTTGATCTCGTCGCCGTCCGTGTCGAACGCGGCATTGATGTCGTCCTGGAGCGTGCCCTGGTCGATCATGAACGCGTCCTCGAGGTTCGGCGTGGATCCGTGATCGGCGGTCAGGGCCATCACCCACTCGCCCTCGCCGACCTCCTCGTCGAACAGCTTCGTCAGGGCCACGAACTCCTGGGCGCTCGCCCGGACCACCGCTTCCATCTGCGGGCTGGGGAAGCTCCACCGATGGCCCATCTTGTCGATCTGCTTGTAGTTCGTGAACAGCAGGTCGGGCACGTCGTCCCGGCCGAAGCCTTCCCGCCGGATCACCTCTCGGATCACCCCCGTCTGATACCGGGCGTAGGCCGGCGTGTGGAGGATGTCGTCGGGCGTCTCCAGCGGGTGATCGAGCCACACGCCGTCGAGGGCGCCGTCCTGGAGATCGAGGCCCCGGACCGCCTCCTCGAGCCCGCCGATCTCGTTGATGTACGGATCGAAGCGGAAGAACTCCATGTTCTCGGGCGTGAGCCCCCACACGCCGGCCCGCTGCCCCAGGGCCAGGTCCTTGTCCCCGCCCTCGAGGTACGAGCCGTGCCCCATCATCCCCAGCGTCGGCTCCGAGGCGATCCATCCGACCACCGGCTCGTTCCCGTTCGCCCGATCCCACAGGTCGGCCAGCGTGGGCGACCGCATGTACTGTGGCCCGCCCAGGATCGGCCCGACCAGCCGGTCGCCCTCCCGGATCCGGAGGTCGAGCACGCCGTGCGTCCTCGGATAGGCCCCCGTGCCCATGGTGGCGTGCACGGCCGGCGTCACCGACGGCGACGTGCCCACCGTGGCCCGGGTGAACCACACGCCCTCGGGGACCAGCCGGGACACGGGCCGCCAGGCCTCGGGGTAGGCCTCGAGGACGTTGCGCCCGGCGCCGTCCCACACCAGCAGCACCACGAGCTTCGGCGGATCCTGATCGGGGATCACCGCCTCCTCCAGGGCTCGACCGTCGGGTGCGTCGAAGTCGAAGTCGAGG
>JBOGWD010000130.1:0-12620 GCA_050693275.1 Actinomycetota bacterium
CTGGCCATCGTCAAGGCCCTGGTCGAGGCCCACGGAGGGGACGTGACCTACGAGCCGAACGATCCTCGGGGAGCGGTGTTCCGGGTGTCGCTCCCGGTGGGAGGCCCGTCGTAGGCGGACCCGGCCGCGGGAGCCTCGCCGGCCACGCTGTCGGGATTCGTCGCGGCAACCTGATCGAGATCAGGCCGCCCATCGAGTTGCCGACCAGGATGGCCGGCGTCCCCGCGACCTCGTGCAGGAACCGGTCGAGCCAGGCCGCGGCGGCGCGAAGGCGGACCTCCCGGCGGGTGGCGTGTAGCCGAAGCCGGGAAGGTCGGGGGCCACCACCCTGGCGCGCTCGGCGAGCACGGGACCCAGGCGAATCCAGTTGACGTGCGAGCCGCCCAGCCCATCGTACGGCCTCAGAGAAGAAGAACGGGCAGATCCGCATGGGAAGGAACGGGTCGCCTCGGGGGGACCGAAGAAGCTAGACTACGCTCGGTTGTTGCAGAGTCGTTCCTTCGGCAGAGTGGTGAGGTACCTCGGTCAGCGGAGGGCTGGTGAAGAAGAGCATCGCAGCGGTTGTCGTGCTTGGTTTGCTCACGTTGACGGCTGTGGGTATCGCTGGGCCGGAAGGGACGAAGTCACCATTCTCTCCGGGAGAGGTGGGAGAGCTCACGATCCAACCGCGAGACGCTCCCGACTCCATCAGGTTGTCCAACGGCCCACGCGTGAAGCGGCTGCCCAACAACGTGAATTGTCGGACGCTGAAGTGCCTGAACAAGGCGTTGACCAAGCTGAATCGGGCAGCGAATGCCCTCCTCTTCACCACGTTCACATGTGAGCAACTCATGGCGATCAGCCAATACTTCGGCTACCGGTATGACGACGGGGTGACCGAGTTCTCCACAACCGCGCTCGACAACACAGTACCTGGGGAGACTCCGGGGGCGCTCGCGGTCGTCGATACCTGCGGGTGATCCCCGGGCCCACCCGGTCGTGTGAGCGTGGCTCAGCCCGAATGGAGACGCGCTCGGTCCAGGTCTTTCGTGGCCGGGCCCTTGATGACCCGGCCCTGGCGGTCGTAGCGGGACCCGTGGCACGGGCAGTCCCAGGTGCTCTCAGCATCGTTCCAGTCGACCGTGCAGCCCATATGCTGGCACCGAGGGGAGAGCCCGGTCAGGCTCCCGTCCTCCGCCTTGTACACGGCCACCCGCCGCCCCTCCACGTCGACCAGCCCGCCGTGTCCGGGGGCCAGGTCGTCGACGGTCCGTCCCACGGTCTTGGCGATCAGGACGTCGATCGGGCTCTCGTGGGCGACCTTGCTGGGGACCGAGCCGAGGAGGTACCGGCGGGTCCCGGCCATCCCCTTGTTGCCCACCACGACCAGGTCGACGCCCTCGCGAGCCGCCACCTCGATGATCCGTCCGGCCGGGTCGCCCTCGAGGGTCTCGCTATGGACCGCCGCGGCCCCCGGCCGGCCCTTGGCGGTCTCCTCCAGCACGACGGCGCCCACCAGCGGGTCGCCCACGTGGACAAGGGTGACCTCGGCCCCGAGGATCTCGGCCAGCTCGAATCCCTTCCGGGCCGCCTCGGACGCGGTGGCCGAGCCGTCGGTCCCCACCAGCAGGTGCCTGTACCCGCCGTCCGGGGAGGCGTCGAGGTCCCGGGTGTGGATGATGAGGACGTCGCACGGCGCCTCGTGCGCCACCTGCTCCGCGATGCCTCCCAGCTTGAACCGCCGGGCCCTGCCCATGCCCACGTTCCCGACCACGATCAGCTCGGCGCCGTGCAGGTCGGCCAGCTCCTTGACCGCATCGGCGGGCTGCCCCTTCCGCAGGTCCGTCTTGGTCTCCACGCCCTCCGCGCGGACGGCCTCCCGCGCGTACCGCAGGACCTCGATCGCCGTCTGCTCGTCCATGCCCTCACCGTGGGCGGACACGATGTGCACGACGGCGTCGAACCGCCTGGCCAGAGCCGTGGCTGCCCGGACGGCAAGCACGGCCGTCTCGGACCCGTCGGTGCCGACCATGACCGTGCGGTAGCCCATCTCAGAACGGCTTGAACAGCATCAGGTACAGGATGAACAAGAGGCCGCCGAACCCGATCACGGCCAGGATCATCGGCCGGGGCCCCCCGAGGAGCTCCGCCAGGCGGTCCTCGCCGACCGCCTGCGACCCCTCCGCCACGGCCCCCACGATGAGGCGCAGCCGCTTGTAGTAGGTGGAGGCGACCGCGTACATCGCCAGGATCACCAGGACCAGGGTCCCGATGGAGACCCAGATCCACCCCTGGTCCCACCAGTCGCCCACGAAGCCGGCCACGATCCCACCGGTCAGGAGGGCCAGGATCGAGACGTACATTCCCGAGATCGAGGAGGAGGAGAGATCGAGGAGCGCCATGATCCTCTTCGGGTCACGTTCCTGTCGGAGCCGGAACGCGACCCCCACCGAGATCCCGTGGGAGATCAGGAAGCCGAACGCCCCGGCGATGTGCAGGAACACCCACCACTGATACGCCACGCTGACCTCACCTCTCCTCGACGACGGCCATCCTACCGAACGACGAGCGTGCGAAGATCTGTGCCCTCGTCCCGGAGCTGGTCCGGGTCGGGGCGCGCGCCGATCAGCTTCATCGACCGCCGGACGTCCTTCCCCCGGTTCAGCCCGAGGGCACCGAGCAGCACCCCGTCCTTGAGGTAGAAGGCCACGCCGTCGAGCTCCTCCATCGACCCCCGGATCACGATGGCGTCCCACTCGTAGGCGAACCCCGCGTACTGGAGGTTGACGTCGTACTGGTCCGACCAGAACCAGTGGGGGTCCGTGAACGGCTCTCCCTCCCCCAGCATCGCCCCGGCCACGTGCGTCCCCATCTTCAGCGCGTTGTCGAAGTGCTCCACGCGGATCCGGCCGAACACCGCGTGCTGGTGGTTGGCCGTGTCCCCGCAGGCGAAGACCGAGGGCGCCGATGTCCGGCACGTCTCGTCCACCACGACGCCGTTGTCCACCTCGAGGCCGGCCTCCTCGGCCAGCTCCACGTTGGGCTGGATCCCGATGCCGACCAGGACGGCGTGGGCCTCGATGGCGTCCCCCTTCTCGGTCCGGACCACGACGCCGTCGCCGGCCTCCTCGACCGAGGCCACGCCGTCCTCGGTGCGGAGGTCGACCCCGTGGTCGCGGTGGATCGCCGCGTACACCTCACCCATCTCCTCGCCGACGGCCCGGTTCAGGGGGACGTGGTTCTTCTCCAGGACCGTGACCTCGGCGCCCCGGGACCTCGCCGAGGCGGCCACCTCCGCTCCGATGAACCCCGCGCCCACCACCACCAGGCGGCCGGAGCGGATCACCTCTCGGATCCGATCCGAGTCCTCGATCCTCCGCAGGTACAGGACCCGTTCCGAGGGCGGTCCCTGCATCGGGCGGGGGCGGCCCCCGGTGGCCAGCAGCACGACGTCGGCGTCGAGCCGCTCTCCATCCTCCAGCTCCACCGACGGTCCGGCGGGGTCGAGCGCGGTGGCCCGGATCCCCAGCCGGAGATCGACGTCCTGCTCCCGGTACCACTTCTCGGGGTGGACGGGCAGCGTGTCGCGGCCCTGCTCCCCTCGGAGGTACTCCTTCGACAGCGGCGGCCGCTCGTAGGGAACGTCGGGCTCCTCCCCCACCAGCACGATCCCGCCGTCGAACCCCCGCTGGCGAAGGCCCTGGACGGCCGCCGCCGCGCCGACGCCTCCGCCCACGATCACGAACGTCCGAGCCACGGCCGCCCATCGTACGCCTTCGAGCGGTGCGCTAACGTTCTCCCGTGGGCCCTCCCGACACCGTGGTCCTGGACGGCACGCCGCTGCGCGAGGAAGACGTGGTGGCGGTGGCCCGACACGGGGCCAAGGTCGTGGTCGGCGAGGCCGTGGCGGACACCATGGCGCCCGCGCGGCGGGTCGTCGAATCGCACCTCGAGGGCGACCGTCCCGTCTACGGCCTGACCACCGGCTTCGGGGCCCTGGCCGACGTACGGATCGCCCCCGAGGACCTCTCCCGCCTCCAGCACAACCTGGTCCGCAGCCACGCCGCCGGCGCCGGCGACCCGCTGCCGGCCGAGGTGGTTCGGGCCATGATGCTGCTCCGAGCCCGGACCCTGGCCGCGGGGCGGTCGGGCGTCAGGCCGGTCCTGGTCGAGCGGATGGCGGACCTCCTCAACGCCCGCATCACCCCGGCCGTGCCCAGCCGGGGGTCGGTAGGGGCGAGCGGGGATCTCGCCCAGCTCGCCCACGCGGCGCTGTGCCTCCTGGGCGAAGGCCGGGTGCTGGCCGACGGCGCCGGGACCGAGCCGGCCGCCGAGGCCCTGGGCCGGGCGGGCCTCGAGCCGATCGAGCTCCAGGCGAAGGAGGGCCTGGCGCTGGTCAACGGGACCGAGGGCATGCTGGCCCTGGGGACGCTGGCCCTCCACGACGCGCGAGGGCTCCTCGTCGCGGCCGACGTGACCGCCGCGATGACGGTCGAAGGCGCCCTGGGCACCGATCGCCCGTTCGCCGAGGACGTGGTGGGTCTGAGGCCGCATCCCGGCCAGGCAGCCTCGGCCGGCAACATCCGTGCACTCCTCGCCGGGAGCCCGATCATCGCCTCCCATCGCGACAGCGCCCACGCGGTCCAGGATCCCTATTCCATGCGATGCGCCCCGCAGGTCCACGGTGCCGCCCGCGACGCGGCCACGTTCGCCGGCGAGGTGTTCGAGCGGGAGCGAGCCGCCACCGTCGACAACCCGGTGATCCTGCCCGAGGGACGGGTCGAGTCCACCGGGAACTTCCACGGCGAGCCGCTGGCCTACGCGATGGATCTCCTGGCCATCGCCCTGACCGGCCTGGCCGGCATCAGCGAGCGCCGGACCTACTGGCTCCTCGGACCCGGCGGGCAGCGGGGGCTCCCCCCGTTCCTGTCGACCGAGGCCGGCATCGGCTCGGGCTACATGCTCGTCCAGTACACGGCGGCCGCCCTGGTCTCCGAGTGCAAGGTCCTGGCCCAGCCGGCCGGGGTTGACTCTATCCCCACGTCGGGCAACCAGGAGGACCACGTGAGCATGGGGTGGCTGTCCGGGCTGAAGCTCCGAACGCTGATCGAGCACGTCACGACCGTCCTGGCCATCGAGGCCGTGGTGGCGGCCCAGGCCCTGGACCTGCGGGAGCCGGCCACGGCTCCCGGCACCGGCGCAGCGGTGCGGGCCGTGCGGGCCATGGTCCCGTTCCTCGAGCACGACCGCGACGTGTCGCGGGACATCGAGGCCGCGGCCGAGCTCCTCCGGTCCGGGGCCCTGATCGGCGCGGCCGCGGAGGAGGCGGGCGAGCTCCGATGAGGGAGATCCGGGCGCCGCGCGGTGGCGAGCTGACGTGCAAGGGGTGGCCCCAGGAGGCCGCCCTCCGGATGCTGATGAACAACCTCGACCCGGACGTGGCCGAGCGCCCGGAGGATCTCGTCGTGTACGGCGGGACGGGGAGGGCCGCCCGGAGCTGGGAAGCGTTCGACGCCATCGTGCGAGCGCTCCGAGAGCTGGCGTCCGACGAGACCCTCCTGGTCCAGTCGGGCAAGCCCGTCGGCGTGTTCCGAACCCACGAGATGGCCCCGCGGGTGCTGATCTCGAACGCCATGCTCGTGCCGAAATGGGCGGACTGGGAGACCTTCCGCGATCTCGAGCACAAGGGCCTGACGATGTACGGCCAGATGACGGCCGGGTCGTGGATCTACATCGGGACCCAGGGGATCCTCCAGGGCACCTTCGAGACCCTGGCCGAGCTGGCGTCCCAGCGATTCGACGGCTCCCTGCGGGGCCGGGTCACGCTCACCGCCGGTCTCGGGGGGATGGGCGGCGCCCAGCCGCTGGCCGTGACCATGAACGAGGGCGTGGCGCTGGTGGTCGAGGTCGATCCGGCCCGCATCGAGCGGCGGCTGAACACCCGGTACCTCGACCGTTCCACCGACGACCTCGTCGAGGCGATCCTGTGGGCGGAGGAGGCTCGGCGGGCCGGCCAGGCCGTCTCGGTGGGGCTCCTGGGCAACGCGGCCGAGACCCACCCCGAGCTGCTTCGCCGGGGCTTCCGGCCGGATGTCGTCACCGACCAGACCTCGGCCCACGACCCGCTGGACGGCTACGTGCCGGCCGGCCTGTCGCTCCGGGAAGCCGCCGACCTGCGCGGCGCCGACCCGGACGGGTACGTCAAGCGGGCCCGGGAATCGATGGCCGCCCAGGTCGAGGCCATGCTGGGGTTCATGGACGCCGGGGCCGTCACTTTCGACTACGGCAACAACCTCCGGGCCGAGGCCCTGGAGGGCGGCGCCGAGCGGGCCTTCGACTACCCGGGGTTCGTCCCGGCGTTCATCCGCCCCATGTTCTGCGAGGGGAAGGGGCCGTTCCGGTGGGCCGCGCTGTCGGGAGATCCCGAGGACATCGAGACCACCGACCGAGCCATCATGGAGCTGTTCCCGGACGACGAGCGGCTCCACCGGTGGCTCCGGATGGCGAAGGAGCGCGTGGCGTACCAGGGCCTGCCGGCCCGGATCTGCTGGCTCGGGTACGGCGACCGGCACCGGGCGGGCCTGCGATTCAACGAGCTGGTGGCCTCGGGTCGGGTCTCCGCGCCGATCGTGATCGGCCGGGACCACCTCGACGCCGGCAGCGTGGCCTCCCCGAACCGCGAGACCGAGGGGATGCGGGACGGGTCCGACGCCATCGCCGACTGGCCCATCCTCAACGCCCTGCTGAACACGGCGGCCGGGGCCCACTGGGTCTCGGTGCACCACGGGGGCGGCGTGGGCATCGGGTCCTCGATCCATGCCGGCATGGTCGTCGTGGCCGACGGCACCGAGGGCGCCGCCGGCCGTCTCGAGCGGGTGCTCACCGCCGACCCGGGAACCGGGGTGATCCGGCACGCCGACGCGGGGTACGACCGCGCCCTGGAGGTGGCCCGGGAGCGCGGGGTGCGCCTCCCGTGGCTCGAGTGAGCGACCGGCCGGACGACCCGAACTGGCCCCGGGCCTCGGCCTGGCTCGCCGGAGACCACCGGGCCGATCCGACGGCGAGGCTCGCGGTCCTGGGGGTGCCGCTCCACGCGGCCTCGATCACGCCCGGACGGTGCGACCTCGCCCCGGCGGCGATCCGAGGAGCGCTGGGGCGGTTGAGCACCTACGACCGCGACACGGACGTCGACGTTCGCTCGGTCCTGGCGCGGGACCAGGGGAACCTCGCCGTGGCCGACGCCCGTCCGGAGGAAGCCCTCGACGAGGTAGCCGGCGCCGTCGGAGGAACCCTGGACACGTTCGAGGCGATCGCGCTGCTGGGCGGGGACAACAGCGTGACCCGGCCCGGCTGCAGGGGGCTGGGACCGGGCCTGGACCGGGTGGGCCTGCTCACGCTCGACGCCCACCTCGATCTCCGCGATACGGCCGGCGGGCTGACCAACGGCAATCCCGTCAGAGCGCTCCTCGAGGACGGCCTGCCTGGGTGGAACGTGGTCCAGGTGGGCCTTCAGCCGTTCGCGAATTCACGCGAGTACACGCGGGTGGCGGAACGGGCGGGCCTTCGAGGGGTCACCGCGAGCGAGGCCCGAGCCCGGGGACTGTCCCGGGTGGTCGGGGACGCCCTGGACCACCTGGAGCGGCGGGTCGACCGGATCTACGTCGACGTCGACGTGGACGTCCTCGATCGGGCGTCCGCCCCGGCCTGCCCCGGCGCCCGGCCCGGCGGCCTCTTGCCGTGGGAGATCCAGGGCGCCGTTCGGATCTGCGGCCGCCACCCCAAGGTCCGAGCGCTGGACATCGTCGAGGTCGACCCCACCCGGGACGTGGCCGACGTCACCGTGCTGGCCGCGGCCTCCTTCCTCCTGGCGTTCGCGGCCGGCGTGGCCACCAGGGTCCGGCTGGGCTGACGGCGAGGCCGGCCCCGAAGGGCCGGCCTCCATGGGCGCTCGGGTCGGTCCTCTAGTCGAACAGCGGGATCAGGAACCTGGCCACGAAGTACAGGACGACGATGGTGATCAGCAGGATGAACCCGTACTTGATCACGGCGTACCCGGTCCACGACGATCCCGGCTCCCTGGGAGGCGTGTCGTCGTGGAGGTGCTCGTCTCTGTGCACGTGTGGTTCGGTCATCGTCGAACCCCCTCCTTCCGCTTGCTCTCCGACTGATTCCCACCTCGGGGGGGGCTCAAACGTGGCTCAGCTCAGCCCTGACCCTCGCCTCCGACGGAGCGACGGAGCTCCTCGAGGGTCCGGGAGAGGAGCCGGGAGACGTGCATCTGGGAGATGCCCAGCTCCTCCGCGATCTGGGTCTGGGTGAGGCCACGGAAGAACCGCAGATACAGGATGTTGCGCTCCCGGTGCGGGAGTGCCCTGATCGCGGGCGCCACGCTGGTCCAGCCCTCGAGGAGCTCGTAGGCCTCCTCTTCCCCGCCGAGCCGGTCCGCCTGGGTGGCCACCCCCTCCTCGTCGGTGGGGGCGTCGAGGGAGGCCGCCGTGTAAGCCTGGGCGGTCTCCATGGCCTCCAGGACCTCTTCCTCCGAGAGCCCGGTCCGCTCGCCGATCTCCGCCACGGTGGGGGCCCGGCCCAGGTCCTGATACAGGTCGGTCACCGCTCGCCCCACGTTCATCCCCGCCTCCTGGAGCCGCCGGGGCACCCGCAGGGCCCAGCCCTTGTCGCGGAAGTGACGCTTGAGCTCGCCGACCACCGTGGCCGTGGCGTAGGTGGAGAACTTCACCCCTCGGGCCGGGTCGAACCGGTCGATGGCCTTGAGCAGGCCGATGTTGGCCACCTGAATCAGGTCCTCCAGAGGCTCCCCGCGGCCGTAGAAGCGCCGGGCCAGGTACTCGGCCAGGGGCCGATAGAGAGCGGCCAGCTCGTCCCGGGCCTCCGGATCGGGGAGCCTGGCGAACAGCTCCTCCGAGCGATCCTGCTCGCCCGAACCAACCTCGGCTTCGGTGTCCTCCGCCTTCACCGCCCACCCATCTCCAGCCGGACCGCGGGACCCTCCTCGCCGATCTCGAACACCGCCTCGTCGGCCAGCCCGGAGAGGACCCGCCAGGCCAGCGTGCGCTCCACGTCCGGAGGCGGCCACCCGGCCGGCTCGGACGTCGCGTCCGTGCACACCACCGCCGTCACCCGGCCATCGGTCGAGCTGAGCCGGAGGACCAGGATCTCCGCGGGCCAGGGCAGAGCCAGGAGGGTGGCACAGGCCTCGGAGACGGCCAGCTTGAGATCCTCGATGCGGTCATAGGTGAACTCCAGCCTGGCTGTCAGGCTGGCGGTGACCCCCCGGAGCACGCGGACGTACTCGGGCCGGGCCGGGACGATGACCTTGACGTCGGGAGCCACGGACGGTCGCCTATACTAGCGGTCCCGACCCGAAGACCGAGGACGCCGATGGCCGAGGACCTGTTGCTGCAGACCCGACAGGAAGGCGACTGGACAGTCGTCGACATCAAGGGCGAGGTGGACCTGTACACGTCACCCCGTCTGAAGGAGCTCCTGACCGGCCTCACCGCCGGCGGGCGCAACCACATCGCCGTCGAGTTCGCGGGGGTCGAGTTCATGGATTCCACCGGTCTCGGGGTGCTGATCAGCGGTCTGAAGCGCTGTCGGGAGGGCGCTGGGACCCTGGCCCTGATCGCGCCGACGGAGCCGGTCCGGAAGGTGCTCTCGATCACGGGGCTCGACAAGGTCTTCGCCATCCACGAGAACGTCGCCGAGGCCACCGGGGGGTCGTGAGCACCCGGACCGAGGCCGAGGACCGTTTCCTCATCGAGCTACGCCCCGACCCGGCCTATGTGGCCACGGCCCGCATGTTCGCCGCGGAGCTGGCCCGGCAGGTCGGCTTGGCCGACGATCTCCTGGACGATCTGAAGGTGGCGGTGGGTGAGGCCTGCGCCCGGGCGCTGGGCTCCGGCGGCCTCGAGGACGGACTGCGGGTCAAGGCCTCCCGTCGCGGCGATCGCCTGTTCTTCGAGGTCCCACAGGGTGACGCCCGCCAGCCGGCCTCCTCCGCCACCGACCAGCTGACCGCCGCGCTCAGCCTCGAGCTGATCACCGTCCTGTTCGAGGACGGCGAAGCCACCACGGACGAGGAGGGCGCCGCGGTGGTCCGTTTCTCGGTTCCGATCGCCTAGTCCGACTCCTGGGCCACCCGAAGCACGACGATGGCCATGTCGTCACGGGGCCCGTCCGGCCCGGCCTCGGCGGCGTCGAGATAGATCCGATCGGCGATCTGGTCGGCGTCCAGGCCGTTGCTCTCCCACAACAGGGCCACGAGCTGCGCATCGCCCCCGGATCCGCCCCGCTCGAAGCGCTCGGTGACCCCATCGGTGTAGAAGACGACGGCGTCGCCGGGCCCGAGCTCGACCGGGATGTCGACGAGCGCCGGCTCCGGGAACACGCCGAGGAGCGTCCCCAGACAATCGGCTGCCTCGACGGTCCGCCCCGGCCGATAGATCAGGGGCGCCGGATGGCCGCCGCACGAGATGTCGACAGTGACCGAGCCCCCGCTCCGACGGACCCGGCCCAGGGTGGCCGTGCAGAAGCGGTCGACCTTGTTCCGGATGATCTGCCGGTTCACCAGCGAGAGCACCGAGCTGGGCTTCCGCCCACCCACCGCAGCTGTTCGGATCGTGTGGCGGACCAGCCCGGTCAGCGCGGCGGCCTCCGGCCCCTTCCCGCACACGTCGCCCAGGGCCACGCCCCAGGTCTCCTCGCCCGCCTCGAACACATCGTAGAAGTCGCCGCCGACGAGCTCGCGACCGCCGGAGGGCCGGTACCGAGCCGCCAGCTCCACCCCGGGTATCTCCGGGATGTCCGCGGGGAGAAGACTGCTCTGGAGCGTCCGGGCCACCGTGCTCCGCTCCTGGTGCAGGCTGGCGTTCTCGATGGCCAGCGCGGCGGTCCTGGCCAGCTCCACGGCGAAATCGAGGTCCGCGGGGCCGTAGCGCCGGCGCGACTCCGCGTGGGCGAGGGTGAGCGTGCCCAGGGGCCGGCCCCGTCCGATCAGGGGAACCACGATGACCGACCGGAGACGCAGGTTCCGGATCAGCCGGAGATGCTCCTCATCCTGGGCAACTCGCCGCAGCATCTCCTCGGGGACCCTCCGGACCAGCACGGGCTGGCCGGTGGCCATCACCTGGGTGGTCAGGATCGCCGGATCCCCGGGGTCGGGGGGGTACTTGCGCATGAGATCCTCCAGCATGGCCACCCGCCCCGGGTCTGCGTGGGCCACGTGGAGGCGCGATCCCTGGTCCCCGCTGGTTCGAGCCCGCACCGCGCACCAGTCGCCGAGCCTCGGCACCGCGAGCCGGGTGAGCTGGTCGAGCGTCTCGTCGACGTCGAGCGAGGTGGTCAGGGTCCGGTTGGCCGCGGCCAGGAACGCCAGCCGGCGCTGGCCGGCCCGGGCGCTGGCCCGGGCCGCCTCTTCCAACGCGACGATCAGCGCCACGGCCAGGAACAGCGCCAGGACGGCCCAGTCGTCGGCATTCGGGACGAACATGCGCGGCGGCTCGCCGAGATAGACGGCCGTGAGCAAGAACGAGAGGGCGGCGGCCACGATGCCAGACCACAGCCGGCCGATCAGCGCGGCGGGGACGATGGCCAGCACGTAGAGGCCCGCGGGCCCGTCCGTTCGAACGGCGATCGGCGTGATGGCCAGGGGTCCGGCCACGGCGACCGCCAGTCCCATCAGGACACGACGAAGCCCCGGCCCGAGCAGGAGCTCGTGCCACAGGTTGGTGGCCGGGTACGTGACCGGGGCGTCCGTCTCGCCCCGAAGCGTACTCCTCCCTGTCGCATCCGGCCGGGGCGGGAGGCCGGGAGCGGCGCCGGAAGAGGGACCGGCCCGGTAGAATCCCGCCGGACCAGCTCGGAGGGGCGGTGCTGAAGATCTCAAGGACGGAGGACGCTCGCGGGCTCCGGCTCGCGGGCGAGGTCGACCTGGACACGGTCGACGAGTTCAGCGTGGCCCTCGAGCCCGAGGTCGCAGAGGGCGGCGACGTCACGCTCGACCTCTCCGACCTTCGATTCCTGGGCAGCTCCGGGGTCCAGGTGCTCATCCGGGCGCTGGTTTCGCTGGAGGGCCGCGGCCGGCTGGTGCTCCTTCGGCCGATCGGAAGCGTCCGGCGCCTGCTCCAGGTCATGGACCTCCGGCGCTTCGAGAACCTCGAGGTCAGGGAGGGAACGTGAACGGCACCGGCACGGCGAGCCGCACCTTCCCGGCCACCCCGGACGCCCTCCCCGAGGCGCGGGAGTTCCTGCGTGAACGGGCCCGGGACGCGGATCTGACCGAAGCGCTCACCGACGACCTGATCCTGGCCGTGTCCGAAGCGTGCGCCAACGCCGTCCTCCACAGCGGCAGCCCCGAGTTCGACGTCGAGTGGAGGGAGGGCCGCGACGTGGTCGAGGTGCTGGTGCGTGACCACGGGGCCTTCAAACGCCGGGTGCGGGTGGCTTCGCTGGAGGGGCCGGGCGGCTTCGGCATCCCCCTGATGACCGCGCTGACCGACCAGCTGGAGATCCGTGAGGGGACTTCGAGCGAGCCGGGCACCCGGGTCCGGCTGATCAAGCGCCGCCCCTGAGTGCGGCCGGATCGTCCGATCGGGACGAATAGCGGGACCCGATTCCGGGAA
>JBOGWD010000131.1:0-1642 GCA_050693275.1 Actinomycetota bacterium
GCCGCGTTCTGGAGCGCCGAGCGGGTCACCTTGGCCGGGTCGACGATCCCGGCCTTCATCAGGTCCACCCACTCCCCCTTCAATGCGTCGAACCCGGCGGCGCCCTTCTCGGCACGGATCCGCTCGACCACCACGGCGCCCTCGTGCCCGGCGTTGCCGGCGATCAGCCGGGAGGGCTCGGAGAGCGCCCTGCGGACGATGCCCGCGCCCGTGGCCTCATCGCCCCCGAGCTTGAGGCCCTCGAGGGCCTCCTCGGCCCGGATCAGGGTGACCCCGCCCCCCGGCACGATGCCCTCCTCCACCGCGGCGCGGGTGGCCGACAGGGCGTCCTCGATCCGGTGCTTCTTCTCCTTGAGCTCGACCTCCGTGGCGGCGCCCACCCGGATCAGGGCCACGCCGCCGGACAGCTTCGCCAGCCGCTCCTGGAGCTTCTCCCGGTCCCAGTCGGAGTCCGTGTTCTCGATCTCGGCCTTGATCTGGTTGATGCGGCCCTGGATCTCCGACTTCCCGCCGGCGCCCTCCACGATGGTGGTGTCGTCCTTGGTCACGACCACCCGCCGGGCCTGGCCCAGCATGTCGAGGGTCACGTTCTCCAGCTTGATCCCGATCTCCTCGGAGAGGACCTGACCGCCGGTGAGGATCGCCATGTCCTCGAGCATCGCCTTGCGGCGGTCGCCGAACCCCGGGGCCTTCACCGCCACGGCTGAGAACGTCCCCCGGACCTTGTTGACCACCAGGGTGGCCAGGGCCTCCCCCTCGACGTCCTCGGCGATCACGACCAGCGGCTTGCTCGTCTGGGCCACCTTCTCCAGCACGGGGAGGAGGTCCTGAACGCTGGAGATCTTGCCCTGGTTGAGAAGGATGTGCGGCCCCTCCAGGACCGCTTCCATGCGTTCCTGGTCGGTGGCGAAATACATCGAGACGTAGCCCTTGTCGAACTGCATCCCCTCGACGAACTCGAGCTCCATCCCGAACGTCTGTCCCTCCTCGACGGTCACCACGCCGTCCTTGCCGACCTTGTCGAGGGCGTCGGCGATGACCTGGCCGATCTCCGTGTCCGCCGCCGAGATCGCCGCCACGTGGGCGATCTCCTCCTTGCCCTCCACGTCGCGGGACAGCTTCTCGATCGCCTGCACGGCGGCCTCCACGGCCTTCTCGATCCCTCGCTTGAGGGCCATCGGGTTGGCTCCGGCGGCCACGTTCTTCATACCCTGCTTCACCATGGCCCGGGCCAGGACCGTCGCCGTGGTGGTGCCGTCACCGGCCACGTCGTTGGTCTTGGTGGCCACCTCCTTGGTGAGCTGTGCCCCGAGATCCTCCCAGGGGTCTTCCAGCTCGACCTCCTTGGCGATGGTCACCCCGTCGTTGGTAACGGTGGGCGCTCCCCACTTCTTGTCCAGGACGACGTTCCGGCCCTTGGGGCCGAGGGTGATGGCCACGGCGTCGGCGAGCTTGTCGACACCGCGCTCGAGGGCCCCGCGGGCGTCCTCGTCGAACTTCAGCATCTTCGCTGGCATCACGACTCCTTACTGGCGAGGTGGTCCTGGGCTACTTCCCGACGATGGCCAGGACGTCCCTGGCCGAGAGCACCAGGTACTCCTCGCCCCCGACCTTGACCTCGGTCCCGCCGTACTTCGAGTAC
>JBOGWD010000132.1:0-2353 GCA_050693275.1 Actinomycetota bacterium
CCGGGGTTCGACCAGGGCGTCGACGGCCACGACCTCGTCGGCCGTGACGAACAGCGGGTTGATCTCGACCGTACCCAGCCCGGTCGCGGCGACCAGGTCGACCAGCCGCAGGCAGCAGTCGACCACGCGGTCGGCGGCGAACCGCCGGCCACGGGCTCCCTCCAGCAGGAGCCGTCCCCACCTGGTGGACGTCAGGGCCCGGCGGAGCGTTCCCTCCGACCCGGGGCCGGCCACGACCACCGACTCCCGGAGGGCCTCGGCCCAGGCACCGCCGAGCCCGACCAGGGCGCAGGGGCCGAACTGCTCGTCGACGAACGCCCCCACGATCAGCTCCAGGTCCGCCTGGCGCTGCTCGGCGATCAGGACGCTCGGTGCCATCGCCAGGAGGTCTCGTGCAGCGGTCGATACCTCCTCGGGCGTGCCCAGCCCGAGCCGGACCCCGCCGGCCTCGGTCTTGTGGTCGAGCCCAGGGCCGGAGATCTTGGCCACCACGGGGAGCCCGATGCGCTCGGCTGCGATCACTGCGCCCTCCACCGAGGACACTTCCTCCTCCCCGGTCACCGGGATCCCGGCGGCGGCCAGGAGCCGCTTGGCCGCGGCCTCGGTCCAGGCAGTCGTCTCGTGGGCAAGCCCGGCGGCCTGGTCCAGCCGGGTCGGGGTCCTGGCCTCGGTTCCGTCCGAGCGCCACGACTCCCACCGCGACATCGACGCCAGCGCGCGGAGCATCCGCGACGCCCCGCGCACCACCGGGATCCGGCGCTCCCAGCACTGCCGAAGGATCTCCTCGTCCGCCGAGTCCGAGCCCCCGTACGCCATCAGCACCACGGAGCCCGGTCGGTCCACCGCCTCGACGCCGGTCCGCACGAGCACCCGCTCCGCCTCGACGCGGGCCAGGAACTTGTCGAGGCCGAGGACCACCAGGTGCGGCTGATGCTCCAGGAGCAGGGGGAGGGCGTCCCGGTAGATCGCCCCGGACTCGCCCAGGGCCCACAGGTCGAGGGGGTTGGTCGCGGCGGGATCGAGGGACGGGAACCGCGCTCGCAGCCGCTCCACCGCCTCCGGGACCGGCGGTACCTCGACGCCGTGCTCCTCGGCGAGGTCGGCGAAGAGGTTCGCCTCGCCCCCGGAGTCCCCGGCGTACACGACGCGCCCCGGCGGGCGCTCCAGGCGCTTGCCCAGGAGCTCCAGAGCGGCCTGGAGCTCGTCGAGGTCCTCGACCTCGATGGCCCCGGCGTCGCGGAGCACCGCGGAGAAGACCCCGGCGTCGCCGGCCAGGACCCCGGTGTGGACCACCGCTCCCGCGCGTCCGGCGTCGGACCGGCCGACCTTGAGGGCCACCACGACCCTGTCGGCCTCGACTGCCCGCCGCAGCGCCGCCCGGAACCGGTCGGGGCGGCGGATTCCCTCGACGAACAGGCCGATCACCTCCGTGTCGGGGTCCTCGACCAGGAACTCCAGCGCGTCGGTCATGTCGAGGGACAGCTCGTTCCCGACCGAGATCACGTGGGAGAACCCGACCCGCCACGGCATCGTGGTGAAGAGCTCGCACACCGAGCCGGACTGGGACAGCAGGGACACCCGCCCGGGCTGGAGGTCCGGATCGAGGGTGCCCACGTAGGGGGCCACCCGCCGGTGCAGGGAGGCGAACCCCATGCAGTTCGGCCCGAGCACCTCGATCCCCGCCTCCCGGGCGGCCGCCCGCAGCTCGGCCCGGATCGCCCGGCCGCCCTCGTTGGCCCCGGCTCCGGGGATGACCGCGCTGGTCACCCCGCCGGCTGCGGCGGTCCGGAGGGCCCCGACCAGCCTGGGGGCGCCGACGGCGAGCACGGCCAGGTCGACGGGCCCGGCCTCCTGGTACGTGGGGAAGGTGGGCACGCCGTCCACGGGCCGGCCGTCCGGATGGATGCCGACAACCCGGCCCGGGTAGCCCAGGCGGACCAGGTTGTCCAGGGTGATCCGGGCGATCTCGTTCCGGGGCGAGGCCCCCACCACGGCGATCCCCTTCGCCCCGACGAGGTGTTCGAAGCCCATGCGGCCGTCAGTGTGCGGCACCGGCCCCGCCCACCGCCATTGTGATAGCGTATGTGCTATCATACTCCCGAGATGGACCCGGCCAGGGTGCTCAGGCAGGCCAGGCGACGGGCCGCGCTGACCCAGCGGGAGCTGGCGGCCCGGGCCGGCGTGCCACAGTCCGTGGTGGCCCGGATCGAGTCGGGCGCGGTCACCCCCCGGGTCGATACCCTCGACCGGCTCCTGGCGGCCGCCGGGGAGGGGCTCGAATCCGTGCCTCGCCCGGGCCTCGGATTGGACCGCTCCGGCTATCGGGAGCTGCTGCGGGGCTCACCGGGAGAGC
>JBOGWD010000133.1:0-9745 GCA_050693275.1 Actinomycetota bacterium
GACGGCGTGCTGGCCACCGGGACGATCACCGACGAGGACCTGGTGGGCCCGCTGGCGGGTCAGCCGCTGTCGGCCTTGGTCGAGGAGATCGAGGCGGGCAACGCCTACGTGAACGTCCACACGGACGACGGCGTCGGTGACGCCAACACCGGCCCGGGAGACCTCCCCGGCGGGGAGATCCGGGGACAGCTCTAGCGACCGCGTCGTCGGAGGGTCGGCGGGCGTCCCCGCCGACCCTCGGGTTGCCTACGCCTTCGCTCCGAACGGCGCGCCGGTCCCCGTCTCGCACAACAGACGCAGGCTGTCGAGGTAGTGGGCCCAGTTGAAGTTGAACACCCCGAACATCTCATCGGGGAGGTCCTGGCCGTATCGATGGCGGAACAGCAGCCCGGTCTTCCCGTCCTGCTCGGCCATCTCGAAGCGGATCGTGCTGCCGGTCCACGGCTCGGCCCCCGACACGTAGCTCCACGCCACGAGCTTGGCCGACTCGGACTGGTCGACCCGCAGGACTGGGTTGAAGGTTCCCTCGAACGTGAAATGGATCAGGTCCCCGTCGACGCGCGCCTTCTTGGTCCACCAGCCCGCCAGACCCTTCTCGGTGGCCAGCGCGTCGTAGACCTTCGTCGGGGAAGCCCCGATCTCGACCGTGTGGATGATCTCCTTCATGTCTCCTCCTTTCAGGCGGCGTGTCGCGCGAAGCGGTCCAGGACCGCCGCCCAACCGCCCTCGTACTGCCTCGCGGTCTCCTCTGCAGCGGCACCGATGCGCTCGAAGGCCCGGTGCTCCAGGTCGACCCGGGTGCCTCCGCCCTCCTCCGTGAAGCGCACCTCGACCTCCGTGGGAGCCGCCCATTCCTCGGTGGCCTCGCCCCACGTGAACACCAGCCGCGAGGGAGGATCGAACACCGTGACCGATCCGATGTGGAACTCGTCGCCGTCCCGGGCCCGCTCGTAGACGCGGCCGCCTTCCCTCCCCTCGATGAACATGTCCTGCCACCGGTCGCCGGCGAAGGCGAATCCCTCGCCCAGCGGCCACCACTTCCCGATCTCTTGCGTGAACACGGCGAACGCCCGATCGGGGGGAACCCCCACCGTGACCGACCGGTTCACCTTCATCGCCTCACCTCCCGCTCCTCGACGTGCCGGCGGAATGCCTCCAGGGCCGAGTCCCAGAAGCGTCCGGTGTCCTCCACCCAGTCCCGGACCTCGGCGATCCCATCGGGGGCCAGGCGGTAGACGCGGGCCCGTCCGCGGACCTCCACCTCCACCAGGCCGGCGTCACGCAGGACCCGGAGGTGCTTGGACACGGCGGGCCGGCTCACCGGGAACTCCCCGGCGAGCTCCCCGGCCCTCCGGGGCCGCTCCCCAACAAGGCGGACCAACCGCCGCCTGGTGGGGTCGGCCAGCGCCCCCAGCGCCAGATCGAGAGCCATGGAGAATCAAGCGTAACCGTTTGGTTACGCTTCGTCAAGGGGCCCATCATTGCGGGCATGGACAGAACGCGGCTGGACGAGTGGGTACGGCGGTACGTGGAGGTCTGGGAGAGCAACGACCCGGAGGGGATCGGGGACCTGTTCACCGATGACGCCACGTACTTCACCGCGCCCAACCGCGAGCCGTGGACGGGCCGACAGGCCATCGTGGACGGCTGGCTCGACCGCAAGGACGAGCCCGGAGGGTGGGCGTTCCGGTGGGAGATCCTGGCCGTGTGCGACGACATCGGCTTCGTCCGAGGGTGGACCTCGTACCCGCAGGAGGGACACGACTACAGCAACCTGTGGGAGGTCCGGCTGGACGACGAGGGACGGGCCTCGGAGTTCGTGGAGTGGTGGATGGAGGCGAAGCAGAAGGCGTGATCACGTTCTTCGACGTGATGAAGTTCCTCCACATCCTGTTCGCCATCATCGCCGTGGGGTTCAACGCCTCCTACGGGATCTGGCTGGCCCGCGCCGCCAAGCAGCCGGAACACCAGGCGCACGTCCTGCGGGGGATCAAGATCCTCGACGACCGGTTCGCCAACCCGGCCTACGGGCTGCTCCTGGTGACCGGCCTGATCATGGTGGCCACCAGCCCGTTCGAGCTCACCACGTTCTGGATCGCCCTGGCCCTGGCCCTCTACGCGCTGGCCATCGTCATCGGGGTGCTCGTGTACACCCCGACGCTCCGGAAGCAGATCCGCTCGCTGGAGGCCGACGGAGCGGACTCGCCCGAGTTCCAGCGGCTCTCGACGCGGAACCGGGTCGTGGGGATCCTCCTGGCGGTCGACGTGGTCGTGATCGTGTTCCTGATGGTCAGCAAGCCGACGCTCTGACCGCTACTTCTCCTTGAAGCCCTCGAAGGGGTTGCGGCAGGACCGGCACCAGTGCTGGGTCCGGCACGGCGTCGGGCCCCACGAGGACTCCATCAGCGTGTCCTCGCTCCGACAGAACGGGCAGGGCACGCCGGCCTTCGTCATCAGGGGGACGGTGGCCGGCCGGTCCCAGTGCGGGGCGATGCCGAACCCGCGGAGCCGCTCCCGCCCCCGCTCGGTGATCCGGTCGGTGGTCCACGGCGGGTCGTGGACGAACCGGACCCGGACCTCCCGACCCTCCCCGGCACCCTCCAGTGCAACCCGCACGTCCCGGCCGATGAGGTCCTTGGCCGGACACCCCACGAACGTGGGGAGCAGGTCGACCTCGACGGCCTCCGCGGTGACCGAGACGCGATCGACCATGCCCAGGTCGGTGATCGAGCAGGCCGGGATCTCCGGGTCGGCCACCCCGTCCAACGCCTCCCGGACCCGGCGCTCCAGCGCGTGGGCCTCGGTCCTCACCACGTCGCCCCCGGGATGGCCCGGTACAGGCCCGTCATCTCCTCCCACAGCGGTGCGAAGTCCTCGCTGTGCCGTCCCCGCCGCCCTCCGGCGCCGGCGAACCCGCCTACATGGATCCACCGGCCGTCCCGGCGCTCCACGCCCGGCACCGTGAGCGTGGGCCCCGCCTCGATCTCCCCCGAGGACGTGGGGACCATCTCTCCACCGCCCCGCTGGTGCGCGGTCAGCACCCAGTCCAGGGAGGCCTCCTCGAGGCTCCCCCCCACCCCCTCGAGCCACTCCGCCAGAAGGGCCTCCGAGGGCCGGGGCAGCACGCCCTGGCCCACCAGGGCCTCCTCCTCCGGCAGGGCCTCGAACAGGGCCATGGCCTCCGGCAGCGCGCCCTCCAGGCCCTCGGCCAGACGCTGGCGGGCCTCGACGGAGCCCCCGGCCAGCCGGCCGAACCACTGCCGGGCGTGCTCCAGGTGGTACCGCTCCTCCAGCCGGACCGTCCGCACCGCCGCGGCCAGGTCGGCGAACGAGGAGCCCTCGAGGGCGGCCAGCCGGACGTCGTCGGCCTCGTCGTACAGCCACTGCCGGGCGATCGTGTAGCCCCACTCCCCGTTGGGCCGCTCGCACAGGATCGCGTTCCGGTACTCCCCAGGGGCCCGGCCGAAGGCCAGGGCGTCGGGGTCGCGACCGGCCAGGGGCTCGGCCAGCTCGTACAGCAGGCGAGCGTGCCCGATCTCGTCCTGCCCGATCGAGGAGAACGCCAGGTCCTCCTCGAGGTACGGGGCCCACCCCGTCCACTCGGAGTGACGGTGGCCGAGGATCAGCTCGTCGTCGGCCAACGCCAGCAGGAGCCCCAGGCGAACGTCGTCAGGCATCGGCTGGCTCCCGTCGACGGCGGGTGGGCGGCCGGGGCCGGTCGATGACCAGCCCGCGCTCGGCCATCACCGCGTGGACCCGCTTCAGCTTGGCCCCGACCCCCACGTAGCCGGCCTGCCGCCGGTACTCCTTGTCGATCACGCCGCCGATCCCGCCTGGGTCGGGGCACTCCCGGATCTCCTCGGTTCCCCGGGCCCGGAGCGCGAACGTCGTCCCCTCCCCGTGCCGGAAGTGGGTCTCCCGGGCCAGCAGCATGGCCAGGTCGAGGTCGGGCGCGTTGATCGACCCGACCACCCCCCAGGGGTCGTCGTCGCGGCGTCGGGAGAGGACGTCCCAGATGGCCATGGCTACGCGGCGCGGGGGATCCCGGCGAAGACCTCACGGACCCAGGCGTGGTGGTCCCAGATCGCCTTGCGCCGGGCCAGGCGGTCCTTGGTCCGGGGGCCGTTGCCCCGGACCACCTCCCAGAACTCGTCCCAGCCGGGGTCGCCCCAGTCCCACCGGCCCTTCTCCTCGTTCCATGCCAGGTCCGGGTCGGGGACGGAGATGCCCAGGTCCCACAGCTTCGGCACATAGGTCGAGAAGAACTCCTGGCGGAGGTCCTCGTTCGTCCGGGTCTTGATGCCCCAGTAGAGCAACACGTCCTTGTCGGGCTTGGACGGTGGCCCGAAGAAGTGCATGATCGGCCGCCACCACCGGTTCACCGCGTCCTGGAACATCTCCCGCTGCTCGGGGGTTCCGCTGACGAGCTCGAGGGTGAGCTCCTCGCCGTGGCGGAGGTGCACCGACTCCTCGGGGCAGATCCGGCGCATGGCCCGGACGTACGGGAGGTACGAGCAGTCGAGGAGGGCCTTCTGGGTGACCAGGGCCGCCCCGTCGATCAGCCAGCCGATCACGGCCACGTCGCCCCACGACTCGGTCGGGTAGTGGAACACGTTGTGGAACTTGGTCCGGCCGTTGACCAGGTCGTCCCACATGTGGTCGCGGCTCTTCCCGAGGTCCTCGGCCACTCGGTACAGGATCTGGGCGTGCCCGGCTTCGTCCTGGACCTTGGCCGTGAGCGAGAGCTTCCGCTGGAGGGTGGGGGCCCGGGGGATCCACTCGCGCTCGGGCAGGCAGCCCATCACCTCGGAGTTCGCGTGCATCTCGATGAACTTGAGGAGGGACTGGCGATACTCGTCGGGCATCCACTCGCCCGCCTCGATCTTCTCGCCCGCGTCGATGCGGGCCTTGAACTCCTTGACACGCTCCTCGTAGCTCACGTCGAACCCTCCTTCGTTCCCAGGCCGCGGAGGAGGTGGTCGGTGAACCGGTCGGCTACCTCCTCGGGCGACAGCGGGCCATCGGGCCGGTACCACGTATATGTCCAGTTCGCCGCGGACAGCACCAGCAGCCGGGCGAACCTCGGGTCGGCGATGCCGGGGAGCTCGCGGACGATCTCGTCCCACAGCCGCTCGTACCGCCGTCTGAGACGCCGGATCTCATCCTGCCGCTCTCCGGTGAGCGCCTTCCACTCGTGGTGGAACACCCACGCGGCGTCCACGTTCTCGGCGACCACCGAGACGTGCGCTCGCATCGCCCTGCGGAGCCGCTCCTCGGGAGGAGCCGGCTCCGCCCGGATCGCCTCGAGCCCGCCCAGGAACGTGTGCGCGGCTTCGAGGACGATCTGGTGGAGCAGGTCCTCCTTCGACGAGATGTGGGCATACAGGCTGCCGGCGAGCAGGCCGGTGGCCTCCCCGATGTCCCGCATGCTCGTGGCGTGATAGCCGCGCCTGCCGAACAGGTGGGCGGCCTCCCCGAGGATCTGCTCCCGGCGCGTCACGCCCTGGTGCGTGGTGGTTCTCACCGGCATGTCCCGGGCATCATACCAAACAAACACTCGTTAGGGGGTCTTGAAGGCAATGGGGGGTATCAGCTTGTGTCGTGCCAATTCATTCAGTGCACCGACACAAAGTGGTAAGGCGCCCTCTTTGATTTTGTGTGTCGTGTCGTTTTCTTGGGGACCCTCGACACAACTGCGTGGTACTCTCCGGCCAAGATGGTCGAGGACCGACGTGGCCGAAAGAGCCGTCGGGCCATCCATGCGCAGCTCGCCGAGGGTGTCGAAGAGCTACGCACCCGGCTGGGCGGGCTGCCCTCCCCTGTCGAGGCTGAGGACATCTGGGGCGACATCTGGTACCAGGAAGCCCACAACTCGACGGCGATTGAGGGCAACACTCTCGTCCTCCGCGAGGTAGAGATCCTCCTGCGCGAAGGCCGGGCAGTCGGCGATAAGCAGCTCGCCGAGTACATGGCAGTCCGGGGCTACGCGGACGCCGCACGATGGGTCTACCGACAGGGGCTATCTCCTGGCGACTGGACGACGGACAGGCTGATCACTCTAACCGAGGTTCGTCACGTCCATACGCTGGCGATGGCCAAGGTGTGGGACGTCGCGCCGCATCCCGATGCGGGCTCGAACGAGGGTCCGGGCTCCTTCCGCCAGCACAACGTTCACCCGTTTCCCGGTGGCATGCGGCCGCCCGACTGGCCTGAGGACCAAGTTCTCACCAGCGACTGGGTCAAGAGGGCATCCGCCCTGAGTGACACCCATGTGCCTCCCGCCGAGGCCCTAGCCGCGGTTCACGCGGAGTTCGAACGGATCCACCCGTTCTTAGACGGTAACGGCAGGACCGGCCGTCTCCTGACCAACCTCCTGCTTATCCGGCTCGGCTACCCGCCAGCAATTATCCGTAAGGCGGAGCGGATCCGGTACCTGAAGGCTCTTCGCCGAGCCGACGCCGGAGATCCGGGGCCGCTCGGGGAGCTCATAGCTCGGGCCGTCATAGACACACTGATGCGGTTCATCGTGCCGGCCGTGGCGGGACCGGCCCGGCTCGTGCCACTCGCAGCGCTCGCCGACCGTGAGACTTCAGTCCGAGCGCTCCGGGCAGCGGCTGAGCGGGGCCGCCTTCGCGCCCACCGGGACGAGCGGGGTCGGTGGCGCAGCATGCGCAACTGGGTGGGCGAGTATCGAGCGAGTCGCTACAAACGGGAGAGATGACTAGCCGGGCTGCGGCCTTCGGCATCGAGCCCCGGTCGTCCAGATGTCCTCAGTCAAGATTCTGGACACGTCCGGACCGAATAGGGCGGGCCGGAGCTGGTTCTCGCAACGAGACGTTCGGCTGTGTTAACCGGTGGGGGCGACCCGGGTCCGGAGGCCCTCGATCAGAAGGTCGAGACCGAACTCGAACTGCTCGTCGTCGTCGCAGTCGACGAAGTGCGGGAGGGCCTCCCGCATCCGCGGCAGGTCGGCGGATCCGACCAGCCGGGCCATCTGCTCGTGAGCTTCCCGGTGCTCCTCGTCGTCCCCCCCCAGCATGAGGCCGAGCTCGAGGGTCACGAACCCGAGGATGTAGCCCCCGAACGCGTGGAAGACCTTCACGGCCTCGGCTCCGGAGAGGCCGGCGCGATGGAACACGTCGAGGGCGAACTCGTACGCCCGGAGGGATTCCGGGTTCGTGATCGCGCCCTTCCGCTCGGTCATGAGGATGATCACGTTGGGGTGGTCGCGGAGCAGGCGTCGGTACTCCCGAGCGCCCAGGCGGGCGGCCTCGGCCCAGTCCTCGACGTCGGCGACCCGGAACTGGGCCAGGACGTGCTCGCAGATCCCGTCGAGGATGTCCTCCTTGTCCCGGACGTGGTTGTACAGGGACATGGCCTCCACCCCCAGCTCCCGCCCGATCCGACGCATGGTCAGGGCATCCAGGCCCGCCTCGTCCATGATCCGGACGGCGGCGGCGATGACCCGCTCTCTGGTCAGGCGCTCGCGCCGGGGCTTCCCGGCGCCCCGTGTCGTCTCCTCGGTCCTCATGGTGTTCGTCAACTGTTCGCCTCGTCCGGGGTTGACACTTACACCGTACACGCTGTAACTTACGGCGTCAACATATGACGTAAGCCGATAGCGCAGGTCTCTGGGAGGGATGAACGATGAAGCTCAACCCCGAATCGCTGGCCCGCGCCAGCAGTCGCCACCCGTGGCGGACGCTCGGCATCTGGGTCGTGGTCATCGCCAGCATGGGGTTCGTCAGCAGCCGGCTGCTCGGCGACGTCCTGACCCAGGAGTTCGAGTTCACCAACAACCCCGAGTCGGTGCAGGCGCAGGAGGTCATCGACGAGAGGTTCTCCGACGGCACCGAGGTGGCCAGCACCGAGTTCTTCATCGTTCAGTCAGAGTCCCTCACCGTCGAGGATCCGGCCTTCGAGGCCGCCGTGCGGGACCTCCAGGCGGAGATCTCCGAGGTGAACGGCGGACTCCTGGCCGGCCAGCCGTTCACGTACTACGACCTGGCCGAGCAGTCCCCCGAGCAGGCCGCGGGGCTGGTCTCTCGGGACGGACGAGGCACGCTGATCGGCGTCCCGCTCGTGGACGTCGAGCTGTCCACGATCGAGGATCTCCGGGCCGTGGCCGAGGAGGCCAGGTCCGAAGGGTTCACCGTCCAGGTGGCAGGGCAGGGCGTGATGTTCGCCGACTTCTCGGAGATCGCCGAGGAGGACCTCCGCCGCGGCGAGTCGATCGGCGTCGCCATCGCCCTCATCGTCCTCATCGTGGTGTTCGCCTCGATCGTGGCGGCCCTGGTCCCCATCGTTATGGCCGTCTTCGCCATCGCCGTGGCCCTCGGCCTGGTATCGGTGATCGGCCAGCTCACCGAGTTCAACCTGTTCGTGACGAACATGATCAGCATGATCGGGCTGGCGGTGGGCATCGATTACTCGCTGTTCATCGTGTCCCGGTACCGGGAGGAGCGGAAGAAGGGCTTCGACAAGCTCGAGGCCATCGGGGCTTCGGGAGCCACCGCGAACCGGGCCGTGTTCTTCAGCGGCCTGACCGTGGTGCTGGCCCTCCTCGGGATGTTCATCATCCCCGCGTCGATCTTCCGGAGCCTGGGCGCGGGGGCGATCCTGGTGACGATCGCCGCCCTGGCGGCTTCGATGACGCTGCTGCCGGCGATCCTCGGCCTGCTCGGCGACCGGGTCAACTGGCCCCGGCTGGCCAAGCGCGCTCGGACCGACTCCGACCACGACCCCAAGGGCGGATTCTGGGACCGGATCAGCCGCGGGGTGATGGCCCGCCCGGTCGTGTACCTGCTCCTGGCGGTGGCCATCCTCGGCGGGCTCGGCTCCTACTACTTCCAGCTGAACCGGGGCACCTCGCAGAACGTCAGCACGCTCCCCGACGACTTTCCCTCGAAGCAGGCCTTCCTCGCGCTCCAGCGGGAGTTCGCCGGCGGCCTGACCGACCCGGCCAGGATCGTCATCACCGGCGAGGTCCAGAGTCCCGAAGCCCAGGCCGCCATCGGCGACCTGCAGGCATCGGTGGCGGAGATGGACGTGTTCGCCTCCGAGAGCCAGGTGCTCCCGAGTACGGACGGGACCGCGGTCGAGGTCGATGCGTACTTCCGCGGCGATCCCTCCAACGAGGCCGCCTTCGAGGCGATCCGGGACCTTCGTGCCGAGGTCGTGCCGGCGGCGTTCGACGGCGTGGAGGGCGTGGAGGTCCTGGTTGGGGGGAACACCGCCTTCTTCACCGACTTCCTGGACGTGGCCGACCGGTATCAGTGGATCGTGCTGGCCTTCGTCCTGGGGTTGTCCTTCGTCCTGCTGACCGTGGTGTTCCGGTCGATCGTGGTGCCGGTGAAGGCCATCATCATGAACCTGCTGTCGGTGGGCGCCGCGTACGGTGCGGTCACCCTGGTGTTCCAGGAGGGCGTGGGGATCGGGTTCTTCAACGCCCTGGGGTTCCAGTTCCAGCAGGTCCCGGCGATCGAGGCGTGGCTGCCGCTGTTCCTGTTCTCGATCCTGTTCGGCCTGTCGATGGACTACCACGTGTTCCTCCTCTCTCGGATCCGGGAGGAGTACGACAAGACCCACGACAACACCGAGGCCGTGGCCTACGGCCTCCGGACCACGGCGGGGATCATCACCGGTGCCGCGCTGATCATGGTGGCGGTGTTCACGGGGTTCGCCGCCGGGAGGCTCGGTCCCCTGCAGCAGATGGGCTTCGGTCTGGCCGTGGCGGTGTTCATGG
>JBOGWD010000134.1:0-1733 GCA_050693275.1 Actinomycetota bacterium
GCCATGGCGACCGCCAGTCCCCACCCAAAGGTGATGACGATCCACCCCGCGTTCTGGGCCTTGGACCGGTTGAGAAGCACATTGGCTACCACGCCGTCCCCGAACAGGATCAGGATCGCCGTGCCCACGACCTCCGCCGTGAAGATGTTCACAGGCCTCCCCTTTCGGCCGCGCTTGCCCCCGAGAGCAAGCTCCTGGAGATAGACAAAATCATTCGAGGCCCCGAGTCAAATTCGAGGTGTCCGGAAGACCCGGCAAGCGCCTATAGTTCGTGCTGAACGCCCATGTTCTGGTGGCTGCTCAAGTTCGTGTTGCTGGGGCCCGTCCTCCGGCTGGTGTATCGGCCCCGGGCCCGGGGGGTGGAGAACATCCCCGACCGGGGAGGGGCGATCCTGGCCGCCAACCACCTGTCCGCGCTGGACACCCTGCTCCTACCCGTGGTGGTCCGCCGTCGGAAGGTGGTGTTCCTGGGCAAGGCCGAGCTGTTCGACCGGTGGTACTCAGCCTGGTTCTTCCGGGCCGTGGGGGTCATCCCGGTCGGGCGTGGCCAGGGGTCGGCCGCCGAGGACGCCCTTCGGGCCGCGGTCGCCGCCCTCGGGCAGGGACAGCTGGTGGGAATCTTCCCCGAAGGGACGCGGTCGCCCGACGGGCGCCTGTACCGGGGCAAGACCGGCGTCGCTCGGATGGCCCTCCAGGCCCGCGTTGCCGTGATCCTGGTCGGCATCGTGGGGACCAGGAAGGAACGGGGAGCCGGGCGGAAGCGCCACATCGAGATCCGGTTCGGGAAAGCACTCGACTTCGGGCGGTACCACGGCCACCCGGATGACCGATTCGTCGCCCGGGCCGTCACTGACGAGGTGATGTACGAGATCATGCTCCTCTCCGGCCAGGAGTACGTGGACGAGTACGCCGATCGGGTCAAGGAACGTGTTGCCGGGGGGCCGGCACCCGCGCCCGAGGCCTCCCGGAGGCCGGGCCAGTCCGAGCGGAGCCGAAGATGAAGGCCGCACCCGACCGCAACCTGGCCATGGAGCTGGTCCGGGTCACCGAGGCCGCCGCCATGGCCGCTGGACGATGGATCGGTCGCGGCGAGAAAGAGGCGGCCGATCAGGCAGCCGTGGACGCCATGCGGCTGATGATCGACACGGTCGAGATGGACGGGGTGGTGGTGATCGGCGAGGGGGAGAAGGATCAGGCCCCCATGCTCTTCAACGGGGAGCACGTGGGGACGGGGGACGGCCCGCCGGTCGACGTCGCCGTCGATCCGATCGACGGCACGACCCTCACCTCGAAGGGGATGGACAACGCGCTCGCGGTCATCGCCGTGGCCGAACGTGGAGCCATGTTCGACCCCGGGGCGGCCGTGTACATGGACAAGATCGCCGTGGGTCCGGAGGCCGCGGACGCGATCGACATCACGGCGGAGCCCGAGGAGAACATCCGCCGTGTGGCCAAGGCCAAGGACGTGCATCCCGAGGACCTCTCGGTGGTGGTCCTGGAGCGAGAGCGGCACGAGGATCTGGTTTCGCGGATCCGGTCCGCCGGGGCCAGGGTGATGTTCATCACCGACGGAGACGTCCAGGGAGCCATCGTGGCGGCCGCCCCCGAGCGCCGGGGGGCCGACCTGCTGATGGGGATCGGCGGCACCCCCGAGGGGGTCGTGGCCGCGGCGGCCCTCAAGTGCATCGGCGGAGCGATGCAGGGCAGGCTGTTTCCCAGGAACGAGGAGGAGC
>JBOGWD010000135.1:0-1222 GCA_050693275.1 Actinomycetota bacterium
GTCCACGCCCAGTTGCACGGCCCGGTCGTACTTCGTGCCGGGGTCGGCGCCGGCCACCACGAAGTCGGTGCTCTTCGACACGCTCGAGGCGACCCGGGCCCCGGCCCCCTGGGCGGCCTTGGTGGACTGGTCGCGGCTCATCGACTCGAGCCCACCGGTCAGCACGATCGTCTTTCCCATCAGGGGTCCGGCCTTCCTCTTCTTCTTGGGCGGGTCGGCCATCCGCACCCCGGCCCGCTTCAGCTTGTCGAGCAGCTTCCGGTTCCCCCGATCGTGGAACCAGGCGTGCACCGCCTCGGCCACGATCGGCCCGATCTCCTCCACGGCCTCGAGATCCTCCACCGACGCCTGGCGGAGCGCATCGATCGAGCCGAACGCGTCGGCCAGCACCTGGGCCGTGTGCGAGCCGACGTGCGGGATGTTCAGCGCCACCAGGAGCCGCCACAGCGGCCGGTCCTTGGAGGCCTCGATCCCTGATAGGAGGTTCTGGATCTTCTTCTCCTTGAACCCCGGCAGCTGCGCGAGTCGGTCCTCCGTGAGCGCGTAGATGTCGGCCGGGTCCTTCACCCATCCCATGTCGAGGACCAGCAGCGCGGTCTTGTAGCCGAGGCCGTCGATGTCCATGGCCCCCCGCGAGGCGAACGCGAACAGCCACTCGATGTTCTGGGAGGGACACGCGCCCCTGTTCGGGCACCGCCAGTACGCACCCTCCCGGACCAGGGGCGTGTCGCACGACGGGCACTTCTTCGGGAACCTCCAGGGCCGGGCCTTCCTGGGCCGCTTCGACACGACCGGCCCCACCACCTCGGGGATGACGTCGCCGGCGCGGCGGACGACGACCGTGTCACCGGGGCGCACGTCCTTCCGTTTGACCTCGTCCTCGTTGTGGAGCGTGGCCGTGGTCACGGTCACCCCACTCACGAAGACCGGCTCGAGCTGCGCGAACGGCGTCACCACGCCGGTGCGCCCGGTGTGCACGAAGATCCCCCGCAGCAGCGTGGTCCGCTCCTCAGGCGGGAACTTGTAGGCGATGGCCCACCGCGGGGCCTTGCTGGTCGCACCGAGCTCCTCCTGGAGGGCGATCTGGTCGACCTTCACCACGACGCCGTCGATCTCGTAGTCGACGTCGTGGCGGTGCTCCTGCCAGCGCTCGCAGAAGCCGAACACCTCCTCGAGGGTCTCCACCTTCTCCGTGGTCGGCGGCACCGGCAGGCCCCACTCG
>JBOGWD010000136.1:0-2497 GCA_050693275.1 Actinomycetota bacterium
GCACTGGGACCTTCGCTTCGCGGAAGCGAACCTCGTCGTGGCCGACCTCCTCGGCGCCGCGCTGGGCGGGCGGGCGCGCAAGGACGACCAGCTCGAGGACCGGGCCACGCCGACCGAGGAGTGAGCCAACCCCCGGGATGCAGCAAGCCCCCGAGGGGGAGGGAGCCGTCCTCGGGGGCCTGCTTTTCGGGCGTTTGGCCGCCAGGGCCCCGTTAGGTCTACCCGGCCACCGGGGGCCGGTGGCGGTCCGCCGCCCCCTCTTATTTCCAGACCCGTCCCCCCCAAACCTCCTTTTTCCGTTTGACTCTCGTCCGCCTCGGATAGGTCAAGGAGGACGACCCCGAGAGGAGGATCCATGTCGATCCTGGTCCGTCACGCCATGACCGAGGCACCTCAGACCGCCGGACCGACGATGAATGCCGCCGACGCGGCGGCACTGATGAAGCAGTTCGACACGGGGGTGATCCCGGTGGCCGAGGGGGAGCGGCTGGTCGGCCTGGTCACCGACCGCGACCTGGTGGTCCGGGTCCTGGCCGAGCGGAAGGATCCCCTGGCCGTCCGCCTGGTCGACATCGCCACGACGGTCCCGGTGACGATCTCGCCAGACTTGAAGCTCTCCGAGGCTCGGAACCTGATGGCCGAGCACCGGATCCGCCGCCTCCCGGTGGTCAAGGCCGGGGAGCTGGTGGGCATCCTGTCGCTGGGCGACGTGGCGGTGGCCGACGCCTCGGAGCGGGCCGTGGGAGACGCCCTCGAGGAGATCTCCGAGTCGGATTCGACCACCGACGTCTCGGACGCCCCTCCCCGGGGAACTCCCGACCGGGTCAAGCGGGCCCGGGAGCAGGGCTGACCGGACGCGCGGGGCCGTAGCTCGCCCCGCGGGACCTTCCGATCGTGAAGCCCCCGCAGGAATGCCCGGGGGACTCCCGCGAGTTGTTCCACGCATCGACCGAAGGAGGGATCGCGGTGAGGATCGGGATCGGACTGCCCAACACGGTGCCCGGCGTGGAGGGGCGAGAGCTCGTGGAATGGGCCCGCCGGGCGGAGGCGCGGGGGTTCTTCTCGCTGGCCACCATCGACAGGATCGCCTACCCGAGCTACGAGTCGCTGTCGGTCCTGGCCGCGGCCGGGGCGGTCACGGAGCGCATCGGCCTTCTCACGAACATCCTCCTGGCCCCCGTCCGCAGCCCCATCCTGCTGGCGAAGGAGTCGGCCAGCGTCGATCAGATCTCCGGGGGCAGGTTGACCCTGGGAATGGCGGCGGGCGGCCGCCGGGACGACTTCGTGGCGACTGGCCAGGGGTTCGAGGACAGAGGCAGACGATTCGACGGCGACCTCCAGCTGATGCACGGAGCGTGGCGCGGCGAGCTCGTGGGGGGCTGCCCGAAGCCGCCGACCCCACGGCCGATGAACGGCGACCGCATCCCCATCCTGATCGGGGGGACGGTGGACGCCGCCATCGAGCGGGTGGTGCGGTGGGGCGTGGGGTGGACGGCCGGCGGCTCCGCACCCGAACTGGTCGCTCCCTTCGCCGAGCGCGTCCGGACGGCGTGGAAGGAGGCCGGGAGGGAGGGGGAGCCTCGGATCGTGGCCCTCTCGTACTTCTCGCTCGGCGACGAGGTCGCGGAGGAGTCGAAAGCGAACCTCCTCGACTATTACGCGTTCGTCGGGGAGTGGGCGGCACGGATCGCCGAGTCCGCCCCGCGCTCTCCCGACGCCGTCCGGGAGACCGTGGCGAGCTTCGAGGACGCCGGAGTAGACGAGCTCATCCTCGATCCGACGGTCTCGAGCCTCGACCAGGTCGACCGGCTGGCCGACGTCATTCTGTAGCTCCATGAAGGATACGAGCAGGGGTGTTTTCGGATCGGCGGGGGGACTGGGATTCGAACCCAGGAACAATGAGAGCAACGGGCCACACTTCAAAGACGGGCGGTGACCGTGACAACAAACACGATGAGACGGCCGACCAGGTAATCAATCAAGGTATCTCCGACCCCGAGAAAGAGTCCCAGCCCAAGAATCCCCGCTACCGAGTTGCCGAGAGCGAGGATAGCTGCGATGAGCCCTAACCTCGAATCTGAGCGCAAGCGACCACGGAGTGTCAAACCCGATCACGCGTCCGGTGAACGCGGCACGGAGCTCCGGGATGGAGAGAGCTGTGCCCTGCGCTTGCACTCGAGCCCCTTCGTTCGCCGTCATCCGTTCAGACCGTGGGCGTCAGGGAAACGAATCGCCGATGGCCTGGGAGCCGTCCTCGGCCGGGGATCCGGCGCCGGGGCGGTTGGGGGGGCGAACGTCAGCGAGTAGACCTCCTGGCCCTTCGGGTACTCCTTGGTGGGCCGGTACTCACGTGATGAGGCCATGCCCAAGGCCTCGTAGATGCCGTCCTGCTGCTCGTGGAGGTGCTCACCGAGATAGACGTTCGCCAGGATCTCCCCGGGCGTCGTCGCGGCCGTCACCATCCGCACCGCTCCGACCACCGGTGGGCCGACGATCG
>JBOGWD010000137.1:0-5721 GCA_050693275.1 Actinomycetota bacterium
ATTACGACGAGGTGTATCGGAACCTGCCCTTCATCGTGGCCGTGGAGAACGTTGACGCGCTGGCCGAGGACCCGATGGCGTTCACCTCGCTGCTCCAAGACGCGGGCGAGGCGTACCGGTAGCGCCCGATTCGGTTGCCGGGTCCGAGGGGAGGGGATACATTGGATTCGGGGCCATGATCGAGATGAACCTGGTCGGCGTCCGGGTCGAGCTACCCGGCAACCAGCCCATCGTCCTCCTCAAGGAGAACGAGGGAGAGCGCTACCTGCCGATCTGGATCGGGACCTCCGAGGCCACCGCCATCGCGTTCGCCCTCCAGGGCGTGCCCACCGCCCGGCCGATGACTCACGACCTCATGAAGAACATCCTGGAGGAGCTGGCCGTCCAGGTCCAGCGCATCCTCATCACGGAGCTCCGCGACGGCACCTTCTACGCCGTCATCGAGATGGCCCAGAACGGGTCGTCCTTCGAGATCTCGTCCCGCCCCTCGGACGCCATCGCCCTGGCCGTTCGGCTCGGCGTCCCGATCTTCGCCCACGAGGACGTCCTCGGGGAGGCGAGCATCGTGATCCGCGAGGACGAGGAGCAGGAGCAGGAGGTCCAGAGGTTCCGGGAGTTCCTGGACAACGTCCGCCCGGAGGACTTCGGCGAGGAGGGGGCGGGGGCGGAAGGGTAGGCCCGGTCGGACCCTGGTCATTGACAGCCCGAGCCCCCGGGGGTAGGCTAGCCGACGCTCGCGTAATTACAGGGGTGCGACATGGCCGATGACGACGGATACCGGGCCCCCGATGTGGCGAAGATCGTGGGGATCTCCTACCGACAACTCGACTACTGGGCTAGGACCGGCCTGGTCACCCCGAGCGTCCGGGACGCCGGGGGATCGGGGACCCAGCGCGAGTACTCCTTCCAGGACATCGTCCTGCTGAGGGCCATCAAGAACCTGCTGGACACGGGGGTGAACCTCCAGCGCATCCGGAAGGCGATCGAGTTCCTCCGCGAGCACCTCCGCAAGCCTCCGGCAGGACTGACATTGCTCTCCGATGGGAACAAGATCTACGCATGCGAGTCGCCGAGCGAAGTGATGGACCTCCTCCAACGAGGCCAGGGCGTGTTCGGGATCGCCGTGGACAGGGTATGGAGCGACGTCGAAGGCTCCGTCAGGAAGACGGCCAAGGAGACCGCGCGGGCCGGGGGCGCGTGAGGGCCACCCTCGAGGTCAGCGAGCCGCTCCAGAGTGACGCGACCCCGTTCGCTCACGCCAGCGAGCGCCAGTTCGCCAGATTGCTGGACTTCTACCAGATCGACTGGGAGTACGAGCCCACGTCCTTCGACCTCGAGTGGGACCGTCAGGGCAACGTGACCCAGCAGTTCACGCCGGACTTCTACCTCCCGGCCTACGACCTGTACATCGAGATCACCACGATGAACCAGAAGCTGGTGACCAAGAAGAACCGGAAGGTGCGCAGGCTCCAGGAGCTCTATCCGGACATGAAGTGCAAGATCTTCTACCAGCGCGACTACCTCTCGCTGGTGACGAAGTACGGGCTGGAGGACCGCCGGTCGACCGAGTCCGCCTGAGCCCGGCCCTGGGGTAGGATGCGCGCCGAGTGAGCGGTCTTCGGTTCGCCCCACACACCGAGGACGACGTCCGGGCCATGCTCGAGGCGCTCGGGCTCGCCTCGCCGGACGACCTGTACGGCCACATCCCGCCGCAGGTCCTCCTGGACCGGCCCCTGGACATGCCGGACGGAGTCTCGGAGATGGAGCTCCTGGACGACCTCGGCAGGCTGGCGGGACGCAACCGGCACGCCGACGACCTGGTCTGCTTCGCCGGCGGGGGCGCGTACGACCATTACGTCCCCGCCGCCGTGTGGGCGCTGGCAGGGCGGTCGGAGCTCCAGACCTCCTACACCCCGTACCAGCCGGAGCTGTCCCAGGGCGTGCTCCAGGCGCTGTTCGAGTACCAGTCGATGATCTGCGATCTCACCGCCCTCGAGGTCTCCAACGCATCGCTCTACGACGGGGCCACCGCCGTTGTCGAAGCGGTGAACCTGGCCCGCGCGGCCACCGGACGCGATCGGGTGCTGGTGGCCGACACCGTGGACCCCCGGTACGTCGAGGCCCTCCGGACGTACGGGAGGGGAGCGGGGTACCAGCCGGAGACCCTCCCGTCCGCGGGGGGTCGAGCGGTCGTCCCGGTGGTGGGCGACGTGGCGTGCGTCGTCCTCCAGCACCCCAACGCGTTCGGCATCCTCGAGCGGGCCCGTGACGTGTTCGCGGCCACCCGGGCCGCCGGCGCCCGGGCGATCCAGGTGTTCGACCCCCTGTCGCTGGGGGTGTTGGCCCCACCCGGGGAGCTCGGGGCCGACATCGCCGTGGCGGAGGGCCAGGTGCTCGGCAACCACCTCACGTTCGGCGGTCCCTATCTGGGCGTGATCGCCGCGGGCATGCAGGACGTCAGGCGGATGCCCGGCCGGATCGCCGGGGAGACCCGCGACGTCGACGGGCGAACCGGTTACGTCCTGACGCTCCAGGCCCGGGAGCAGCACATCCGTCGGGAGAAAGCCACCTCGAACATCTGCACGAACCAGACCCTGATGGCCATCGCCGCGGCCGTGTATCTGGCCTGGCTCGGTCCGAGGGGGCTGGTCGAGCTCGGCCAGGCCTGCGCCGCCAAGGCGGCGTACGCGGCGGAGCGGCTGGCCGGCGTGCCGGGGGTCCGGCTGTCCCATCCCGAGGTCCCGTACTTCAAGGAGTTCGCGCTGTCGTTCGACGGCCGGGACGCCGGATCGGTCCGGGACGCCCTGGCGGAGCGGGGGTTCCTGGTGGGCCCGGTCATCGGGGGCTCGCTCATGGTCGCCTGCACCGAGCGGCGAACCCGGGGGGAGATCGACGCCATGGCCGGGGCCATGGGGGAGGTGCTCGGGTGAAGAGAGAGGAGAGAGGCGGCGTCCGGATCGGGGCGCCGGTGCGGACGGGCGACCCGGAGGGCTTCCCCCAGACGCTCCGCGACCTGTCCCGTCCGGGGCGGAGGGCCTCGTCCTTCCCCTTGCCGGACGTCCCGGAGGCAGACATCCCCACCGACCAGCGGCGGACCGGCGCGGTCGGGCTCCCGGAGGTCTCCGAGCGGGACCTGGTCCGCCACTACACCCGTCTGGCCCAGCGGAACTACGGGGTGGACACCGGGTTCTACCCACTCGGCTCGTGCTCGATGAAGTACAACCCCAAGGTCGCCGAGACCGCCGCATCGCTCCCGGGCTTCCGGCGCCTCCATCCCCTCCAGCCGGACACGACCGTGCAGGGCGCGCTGGAGCTCCTGTGGCGACTGGAGCGGGCGCTCTGCGAGGTGACCGGCATGGCCCGGGCGACCTTCCAGCCCGCCGCGGGGGCGTCGGGCGAGCTCACCGGCCTCCTCATCATGCGGGCCTATCACTCCCGGAACGGTGTTCCTCGCCGGCGCATCGTGATCCCCGACTCCGCGCACGGGACGAACCCGGCCAGCGTCCGGATGGCCGGCTACGACGTGGCCACCGTGCCCTCCGACGCGCGAGGGCTGGTGGACACGTCGGCCCTGGAGAAACTCGTCGACGAGGACGTGGCCGGCCTGATGATCACCAACCCGAACACGCTGGGGTTGTTCGAGGAGGACATCCTGGGGATCGCCCGGACCATCCACGGGGTCGGCGGGCTGCTCTATTACGACGGGGCCAACCTGAACGCCATCCTGGGACGGGTCCGTCCCGGCGACATGGGCTTCGACATCGTGCACATGAACACGCACAAGACGTTCGCCACGCCGCACGGCGGCGGGGGACCGGGAGCCGGGCCGGTGGCGGTGGGGGAGCGCCTGGAGGCGTTCCTGCCTGCACCCCTCGTCGAGCGCGACGGGGACGGCTCGTTCCGCCTCGACCACGACCGCCCGGAGTCGATCGGCCGGATCCACGGCTTCCACGGCAACTTCGGCGTGCTGGTCCGGGCGTACGCGTACGTGTTCGGGAACGGGGGGGACGGCCTCCGGGAGGTGGGGGAGCGGGCCGTGCTGAACGCCAGGTACCTCGCCGAGCGGGTCAAGGACGCGTATCCCCTGGCCTTTCCGGACGGGAAGCCGATGCACGAGTTCGTGTCGACGGCCAGGCCGCTCAAGAGGCACGGCGTCCGGGCCATGGACGTGGCCAAGCGCCTGATCGATCTGGGCTTCCATCCCTGCACGGTCTACTTCCCCCTGATCGTGGAGGAGGCCCTCATGGTCGAGCCCACCGAGACCGAGTCGCGGGAGACGCTCGACGCGTTCGCCGATGCCATGGTGCGGGCCGCCCGAGAGGCATCGGAGGATCCGGAGGTGCTCCGGGAGGCCCCGGTGACCACGCCGGTGCGCCGTCTCGACGAGGCTCTGGCGGCCCGGTCGCCGAAGATCTGCTGGTAGGGTCGCTCGCGTGGCCGAGCCGGGGGTGCCTCTCGATCTCACGTCGCTGTCCGAGGAGGAACAACGGATCCTCGAGCAGGTCATCGACGTGCTCCGACGGATCGAGTTCGGCACCGTGCTGCTGATCGTCCAGGACGGTCGGGTCGTGCAGATCGAGATGGCGGAGAAGTTCCGACTAGTAGCGTCTGACCTTTGCCAGTCCTGAGTGTGGAGGGCAGCGCCGTGGCGAGGTCCTCATCCTCCCCGCTTCCCCTTGTCGGGGATGCGAGGTCGAGCCCCCGGGGCCGCGGTGACGCCCGGCCTCACATGAGGCTCTCCCCCCAGAAGGCTCTCCATGCACCGGGGTCCATGGCCAGCACCCGGGCGGCGAGCAGATTGTCCGCTCCCTCCCGGCTCCACGAACGCATCCCCTGGCGCTTGAACCGCCGGGCCACCACCAGGTCCACCCCGTGCTCGATCACCCCCGAGCCCCGCGGCGCCATCTGCGCCGAGTGCCCGGCCTCCCTCAGCCCCAGGTAGGTGTCCAGGGCCGCTGCACCGCGGCGGAAGTAGCCGAGGAGGTCCTCCCCGGCCTTGGGGTCGACCTGCCCGGCCCCGATGGAGTGGGCAAGGCTCCGCCCCAGGGCCTCCAGGGTGTGGGTGGCCACGTAGCCCCACCACCTGGCCGCCCGCTGGGGGTCGCGGGCCAGCTCCCTGATGCGGAGCCTCCCGTGGAAGTGGTCGAGCTGGACCGCGGTGGGGCACAGCCACTCGGCGGGAAGGCTCCCCACCCACCCGGCCCCGTCGCCCACGTAGAACACCTCTCGGGCCCGGGAGAGGCCGGTGGCCTCCTCGGCCAGGCAGTAGAAGGTCTGGCCGAACAGGTCGGCCGGCTCGGTGCTGGCGTAGTAGCCCTTGCCCTGGAGGAGGTACCGGCGGGGACCCGCTCGGCGAGCACCGGTCCACCACACCCCCAGCTTGACCTCCACCGGGCCGTCCCGGGAGTGGATGAAGGTCCCGTCCGCTGCGGTGGAGACGATCCGGGGAGCCGGCCCCTGCACCGGGGGAAGGACGCCGTCGTCGAACAGGGAGGCCCGTCGCCGCTCCCAGCCTGCCCGGATCCTGTTGCCCGTGGTCTGGGACCACCCCCAGACGCGGCGGTGGTCCACCGAGGCCCCGATCATCCATCCACCAGCCTCGCCGCCTGGCGGAACGGATGGGCCTGGGCCAGGAAGGCGGCCATCTGGCGGACCCAGGGCGAGCAGGGGTCGCGGCCCCCGATCCCCAGGGCGCGGTGGAGCGGGTAGCCGTACCCTTCC
>JBOGWD010000138.1:0-1183 GCA_050693275.1 Actinomycetota bacterium
TGTCAAGCCCTGGTAAGGTTCTTCGCGTTGCGTCGAATTAAGCCACATGCTCCGCCGCTTGTGCGGGCCCCCGTCAATTCCTTTGAGTTTTAGCCTTGCGGCCGTACTCCCCAGGCGGGGTGCTTAATGCGTTAGCGTCGGCACGGAAGGGGTTGATGCCCCCCACACCTAGCACCCAACGTTTACGGCTGGGACTACCAGGGTATCTACAGGGCTGTTGCTTTCCCTCGCCTTGCTTGCTCGAGGTACTGACCACGGCTCTACCGTGGCGGGCCACCATCTCTGATGACCTCTCACCGTTACCGATGAGCTCGGACTGTGTCTTCACCCTCCGAAGAGGGGCCGGCGTGCAGTCTCTACGGGGTCAAGAACCCTGGTCGCCATCTTGTACTCGAACTCAGGCAGCAGGTGCGCCGCTGTCATCTCACGAAACCGGTCCATGCTCGCGGCCGGCACGTAGAGGATCCAGCGTCCCCTGTTCCGCCTGAGGGTCGAGTGCAATTCGAACCTCTCGCTCAACGCCGCTCGAAGGAACTCCACTTCATCCCGCTCGAAGGAGTGGGTCTGAAACGTGACCCCTCAGTGATCGACGGCACCGTCATCCATGAACCACACGGTGACCGCCAGCGGCGTCATCCAGCGATCGATGTCTGCCGGAACCACCTTGCGCCTCCCACGGTAGAACCGTGAGTGCCACTCGGTGAAGACGGGGTGCGTTCGCGTCGCGAACTGCACACAGGGATAGCGCTTACCGCGCAGACGCTGGTCGAATTGGTGAAGACGCATCGAAACGAGGTCTCGAAACGCCTCTCGCTTGAACTCGGCCAACGCTCGATGAGCGGCCTTGTGCTTCACATGCAGACGGTGCCAGTGGCCATGCCTGGCCAGACAGCCGTCTCCCAGCAAGGTCCCTACGAGGATCGATCGCTGCCAGTGCGAGAGGTCCGGGCGACTGAGGCTCCGACTTCCCTCGGCGTTGTCCCCCATCCTCGAACCCTAGCTCGAGCTTCTGACACGGGATGTTCGCCGATACAGCCGGTTTACGCACCGGGATCACTCCCGGAGAGGACCGATACCGATCCTGTTTGCTCCCCCAGCTTTCGCGCCTGAGCGTCAGGACAGGCCCAGAGATCCGCCTTCGCCACCGGTGTTCCTCCCGATATCTGCGCATTTCACCGCTACA
>JBOGWD010000139.1:0-1593 GCA_050693275.1 Actinomycetota bacterium
TCCTGCGGACGAACCTGCGGGCGGCGGGCTTCGACACGGCCGAGGCCGCCAACGGCCAGGTGGCCCTCCAGAAGATCGACGCCGAGAAGCCGGACCTGATCCTCCTCGACCTGATGATGCCCGTCCTCGATGGGTGGGGGGTCATGGAGCGCCTGAAGCTCCGCCAGCAGCTCCCCCCGATCATCGTGATCTCGGCCTCGGACTCACCCTCGAACATCGACCGGGCCCAGCAGCTCGGGGTGACCGCCTACGTCACCAAGCCCTTCAACCTGGTCGGGCTGGTGGAGCTGGTGCAGTCGGTCACCGGCGAGACCGAGCCCGCCAAAGCCGCCTCCAAGGCCAAGCGCCCGAGCGCCCGCTGAGCATCCGCGCCGGGCTTCGGGCCGGATCCATGTAGTAGTGTCCAACTACTATGTTGACCGTTCCCCAGGCCGCCGAACGAGTGGGACGGGACCCCGAAACCGTCCGACGCTGGATCCGCTCCGGGAAGCTGCGAGCCCGGAAGGTGGGAACCCAACACGTCATCGATGAGAAGGATCTCGACGAAGCGGCCGGCGAGGGAGCCTCCGTCCCCCTGCCTCGAGCATGGGAAAAGACCTGGACCGGAGAGCCGCAGCCCGATTGGATCCGGATCATCCGGCGCTCGCGCCGCGGCCACTGATGCTGGTGATCGACGCCAGCGTGGCGGTGCCCGCCTGCGGCTCGCCGGACGGATTCAGCCCGTTCGGCGGCGAGGAGCTCACCGGGGCCCCCCCTCCTTTGGTCCGAGTCTCGATCCGCGCTCCATGAGGCATGTGGCGGAGGGAGATCTCCACGACTCAGGCGGAGCGCAGCCTCGAGGCCCTGGAAGCCGCGCCCGTCCGAGTGCGGACGCACCGCGCCCTCGGAACGACGGCATGGAGACTGGCCACGGAACTCGGATGGGCCAAGACGTACGACGCGGAGTACGTGGCCCTAGCGCAGCTTCTGGGGTGTCGGTTCGTGACGCTCGATGGACGGCTCCGACGCGGCGCGGATCGTCTCGGTTTCGTCCTTACCCCGGCCGAGCTGTAGCGGCCGGCTCGCACCGGGGACGTCGCTCCGCAACCGCGCCGGTTAGCGTCTGATGGTCTTGAAGGATCAGCCGGAACCGGCCCTCCAGGGGCTCTTGGACTCAGTGTGTGATCACCGCGAACACCTGCCATTCCCCGGGAACGCCCTTCAGCGCGTGTGCTCCACGATCGTCGAACTCGATGCCCGAGCCGGCGACCAGATCCTTCACCGTGGAGGAGACGAACACCTCCCCGGCCCGGGCCAGCGCGGCGATCCGGGCCCCGATGTGCACGGCGATGCCCTGGACGTCTCCTCCCGACAGCTCGATCTCCCCCGTGTGAACCCCCGCCCGGATCTCCAGGCCGATCGAACGGATCCCCTCGCCCGCGGCCCGCGCGCACTCGATGGCCCGGCGCGGCGAGTCGAACGTGGCCAGGAAGCCGTCCCCGGCCGTGTGCACCTCTCGACCGCCGTACCGGTCCAGCGCCGCGCGCAGAAGGCGATGGTGGCGCTCGAGCAGCTCGCGCCAGTCTCGGTCGCCGATCGCGGCGGCGCGCTCCG
>JBOGWD010000140.1:0-8680 GCA_050693275.1 Actinomycetota bacterium
GCATCGGCCTCACCGTACCGCAGGCGCGGGCACCCGGCTGACCGTCCCGGCGGGTGGCGCCGGGAACGCTTCGGGATGGATGGCCCAGGCCAGGGCCTCCAACCCGTCGACCAGCCGGGGGCCGGGCCTGGAGAAGTACGAGGACGCGTCGGTGGCGAACACCGTTCCCCCGGCGTGGGCGGTGGTCTCCCGGAACTCGGGGACCTCGTAGATGCGAGCCGCCTCGTGCTCGGCCTCCGCCAGGTAGTAGCCGCACGGCATGAACATCACCACCTCCGGGGAGGCGTTGGCGATCTCCCGCCAGGTGACCTTCCGGGAGCGCTGCTTCGCCTCGATCAGCAAGGGGACGCCGGCGGCCAGGCGGATCATGTCGGGGATCCAGTGGCCGCCCACGAACGGCGGGTCGAGCCACTCCATGGCGAAGGTGCGGATCTCCGGGAGGCGGGCGGCTCGGGCCTTGACGGCCTCGATGCGCTCCCGGAGCGATCCCACCAGCTCGGCGGCCCGGGCTTCGGTTCCCGTGGCCCGGCCGACCTCGAGGAACGACTCCAGGACCTGGTCCAGGCCCGTGGGGTCCATGGAGATCACCTCCGACCGGCAGCCCAACTCCTCCAGGGCGTCCTCGATCTGCCCCGAGGGGACCGCGCACACCCGGCACAGGTCCTGGGTGAGGATCAGGTCGGGCTGGATCGTGGCGATGAGCTGCTTGTCGAGCACGTACAGCGGCTCCTTCCGCTCCATGTGTCCGGTGACGAGGCCGTCGATGTCGCCGGAGGACAGGGGCCGGTCGGTGGGGAGCGCGGTATCGGAGACCACGGGCTTGGTTCGGGCCTCCGGGGGATGGTCGCACTCGAACGTCACGCCCGAGAGCTCGTTCCCGAGCCCCAGCGCGTACACGAGCTCGGTGGCCGAGGGGAGCAGGGAGACGATCTTCACCGGGGGAGTCCGCCGAGGCGGAACGGGCTCTCCAGGAGCTCCCGCAGGGCGGTCATGGCCCGGTCCGCGTCGGCACCGTCCATGACCCTGTGATCGAAGGACAGGGCCAGGGTCACCGCCGTGCGCGCTTCCACCTTGCCCTCGACGACCAGGGCCTTCGGGCCGATCCGGCCGACCCCCAGGATGGCGGCTTCCGGGTGGTTGATGATCGGCGTCCCCGCCTCCGAGCCGAACACCCCGTAGTTCGAGACCGTGATCGTGCTTCCCGTGAGCTGCTCCGGCGTGGCGGTCCCGCCCCGAGCCGCCTCGACGATCTCGGCTATCTCCCGGGCCACCTGGACGATCCCCTTGCGGTCGACATCGCGGACCACGGGGACCATCAGGCCGCGCTCGGTGTCGGCGGCGACGCCCACGTGGTAGGAGCGGCGGAGCACGATCTCACCGGCCTCGGAGTCGAACGAGCTGTTCAGCGTGGGGTGCTCCTTGCAGACCTCCACCAGGCCCCGGACGATGACGGCGAGGGCGCTGACCCGGTCTCCCGAGTCCCCCGATAGCTCGCGGCGGAGCGCGTCGACGTGTGTGGCGTCGACCGTGTGGAGCGACGTGACGTGAGGGATCTCCTGCCAGGACCGCGTCATCTTCTGGGCGATCACCCTTCGGGCGCCGCGGACCGGGATCCGCTCGTCTCGGCCGGGCGGGCCCGCCGAGACCGCGGCGACCCCCGCGGGCTCCGCCGCCGACGTCTCGACGGCCTTCAGCACGTCCTCCCGGGTGATCCGCTCGCCCGGGCCGGTGCCGCCGACAGTGGTCAGGTCCACGCCTCGCTCCCGGGCCAGCTTCCGGACCACCGGGGTGGCCCGGGCGCCGCCCCCGGGGGCGGCCGCCGGAGCCTCCGCCGTCCGGGGCGAACCCGTCGTCGCGGCGGGGGCCCGCCGTGGGCCCGGTGGCCGGAGACGAGGCCGTCGCCGCGTGTCGGTGCGCTCCTCCCCGACGCCGTACCCGACCAGCACGGCCTGGCGCTTGGAGCCCTCCCGCTCGGACGACGCCTCCGCCGCCGGCTCGTCGCCCGCGGCGTCGCCCTCGACGGTGAAGGTGACCAGCGGAGCGCCGACCTTCACCACGTCACCGGCATCGCCGTGGAGGGTGGTCACCACCCCGGCCACCGGTGAGGGGATCTCGACCAGCGCCTTGGCGGTGTTCACCTCGACGAGCGGCTGGTTGAGGGCGACGGTGTCGCCGGCGGACACCTTCCACTCGACGATCTCGGCGTCCTCCAGTCCCTCGCCGAGGTCCGGGAGGTTGAAGACTCGCTCGGCCATGGCAGCAGTCTAGAAGGTGAGGGTGCGCTCGACGGCCAGAAGGATCCGCTCGACGTTCGGGAGGAAGTGCTCCTCCGACTTGGCCGGAGGGTACGGAGTGTCGTAGCCGGTCACCCGCAGCACCGGCGCCTCCAGGTATTCGAAGGCGTCCTCGACAACGCGGGCCACCACCTCGGCCCCGAACCCGGCGGTCATGGGGGCCTCGTGCACCACGACCACCCGTCCGGTCTTCCGGGCCGAGCCGACCAGCGCGTCGAGGTCGAGGGGGACCAGGCACCGGAGGTCGAGGACCTCCAGCTCGACGCCGTCCTCGGCCGCGGCCTCGGCGGCATCCAGGCACCGGGGGACCATCCCGCCCCAGGTCACCAGCGTGCCGTGCGACCCCTCCCGCAGGACGCGGGCCGCGCCGATCGGGAGACCGTTCGGTTCGAGCGCTCCCGACTCCTTGGACCAGTAGCGGCTCTTCGGCTCGAGGAAGATCACGGGGTCGGGGTCACGGATCGACGCCAGCAGCAGGTTGAACGCGTCGATCGGGGTCGAGGGGATCACCACCTTCAGCCCCGCGGTGTGCGAGTAGTAGGTCTCGGGGCTCTCGGAGTGGTGCTCGGCCGCGCCGATCCCCCCCGCGCAGGGGATCCGCAGCACGATCGGGAGGTTCACGGTGCCCGCCGAGCGGAACCTGTACTTGGCCACGTGGGAGAGCACCTGGTCGAGGGCGGGGTAGGAGAAGCCGTCGAACTGGATCTCGGGGACGGGGCGCCACCCGGCCAGGGCCAGCCCCACCGAGATCCCCACGATCCCGGATTCGGCCAGAGGGGTGTCGAACACGCGCTCCTCTCCGAACTCGGCCTGGAGCTCGTCGGTGATCCGGAAGACCCCGCCGAGCTTCCCGACGTCCTCGCCGAATACCAGAACCCGGTCGTCGTCGGTGAGGGCCCGGCGGAGCGCGCCATTGAGGGCCTGGGCCATGGTGACCTCAGCCACCCGGCGACTCCCCGTCGGTCTCCAGCGCGTGGGCGACCTCGTCGCGCTGCCGGGCCAGATGGGGGGGCATGTCGCTGAACACCCACTCGAAGATCTCGCGGGCGTCCCGCGGCGGGGCGCCCACGATGCCCGACCGGATCTCGGCCGCGAGCTGTCCGGCGTCGGCCTCGACCTGCTCGACGAACGCGTGATCGATGGCCCCCTCGGCCTCGAGGAACTTCCGGAACCGGAACAGCGGGTCGAGGCTCCGCCACCGCTCGATCTCCTCCTCGGGCTGGTACCGGCTCCGGTCATCCGCGGTCGAGTGCGGCCCCATCCGGTAGGTGACGGCCTCGATCAGCGTCGGGGAGCCCTCGCTCCGAGCCCGGGCGGCCGCCTCGCGGGTGGCCCGGTACACCGCCAGCACGTCGTTCCCGTCCACCCGGACCCCCGGGAAGCCGTAGCCCCCCGCCTTCCGGAAGATCGGGGCGGCGGTCTGGCGGGCCAACGGGACCGAGATGGCCCAGCCGTTGTTCTGGCAGAAGAAGATGACAGGCGCCCGGAACACGCCGGCGAAGTTGCAGGCTTCGTGGAAGTCTCCCTCTGAGGTGGCCCCGTCGCCGAAGTACACGATGGCGCAGGCCGACCCGCCGTCCTTCTTCGAGCCGAGGGCCCACCCGACGGCGTGGAGGGCCTGAGTGGCGATGGGGATGGAGACCTCCGCGAAACGCCGGGCGACCGGGTCGTCGATCCCCCCGTGACGGGTGCCCCGGTGGAAGTGCGTGTACTCGACGAGGTCGATGCCCCGGACGATCCCCACGCCGACCTCCCGGTAGGCCGGGAAGACGAAGTCCTCGTCGCCCAGCGCGTAGGCGCTCCCGATCTGGGCGGCCTCCTGGCCCAGCAGGGGAGGGTAGACGGCCAGCTCGCCCTGCCGCTGGAGGGCGGTGCACTCCAGGTCGACCTGGCGGGTCAGGGCCATGAAGCGGTACAGGGCCCGAAAGTCCTCTTCCTTGAGATCGAGGGCCTCCCGAGCCTCCCGGTCGACCACCGCGCCGCCCGGGTCGATGATGCGGGCTGCCTCGTCGTCCTGTTCGGTCACCTCGTGATCCTCCCGGCCCCGGAACGGGGCCGCTGTGGATTATGGCACCGACCGCCGGCCTCCTCCTAATGCCCGCGAAGCGCATGAATAGGGCAAATGGCCTAGGCAGGTTTACCGAGGGTGACCGGGAGGAATAGGGATAACGGCCGTCGAACGCTAGTCCTACAGCTCGGGGCGCAAGGCCCCTGGAAGCTGCCAGCGGGACAGCCAACGAGGAGGGAGAAGGAGGAGATGACCATGTCTCCGAAGGGAAACCTCAGGCGCAGTCCCATCGGCTTCGGGGTGATGCTCGTGGCCGCGCTGCTGCTGGCTCTTGGTGGAGCCGGCTCGGTCATGGCTCACCACAAGCCCGGTCACACCGGGGGACCACCGTCGTCCTCCGGGGTGGTGACTGAGGACAACGACGACGACGGCGTCCCGAACGCCCCTGACCCGGCCGGGGACTCGGACAACAAGCACCCGTCCGGCAAGGACAAGCACGAGGAGGCCGGCGGATCCGGGAACCAGGGGAAGGCAGCCTCGGAGCCCGACGCCAACGGCAAGGGGCCCGAGCGTGACGCCGGGGGTCTGGACCAGCCGGGAGGTCCCGGTGGCGAGGACATCCTCGACCAGGACGGGAACAACGGGTGCGGGAACGACGACGATTTCGAGGACGACAACGAGGGATGGTGCGGCAAGCCGATAGAGGAGACCCCTCTAGGAGTCGTCCCGACGACGCCTCCGGCTGAGGAGGAGACCACCACTCCGCCCACGACGGACTCGACCACCCCGCCGGTGACCGGCTCGAGCACGCCCCCCGCCGGGGTGCTCGGGGAGCAGTTCGGAGGCGGCGGCCCGTCTGGCGGAGCGGGGGTCCAGAGCGAGAAGGCCGCCGCCGGCGTCGGAGCAGTCGGCGCGGCCGGAGGGCTGGCGTTTACCGGCTACGAGGCGTGGCCGCTGGCCGCCCTCGCGGTCGGCCTGGCCCTCCCGGGCCTGATCCTCGTCTCGATGGGGCGCCGGCGGGCCCGCGGCTCCTGATCGGATCTCGAGGAACGGTGAGCGGCGGCCCGGCTCGTCCGGGCCGCCGCACGCGTCACGCGTAGAAGATCTCGGTGACCCAGTAGCGCCGGCCCTTCTTGACCACGCCGACGCCGACGCGGTCGAAGGTGCTCGTGAGGATGATGCTGCGGTGTCCGGGGCTCTCCATCATCATCCGGTGGATCCGGCGGAGGGAGCCAGCCGTTCCTACGTTCTCGCCGAGGAGCTGCCAGGTTCCGCTGGGAAAGCGGCAGGACAGGCAGGAGTGATGGAACAGGCGGCGTTCCCCGGCCATGTTCCTGCTGTGACGTCTGGCGATCCGAGAGAGACGGTGGGAGAGGCTGAGCGTTCCCATGCCCCGTGAGGCGCGGGTCTGGTTGATCATGCCGAGCACGCGCTGCTCCTCGGCGCTGGTGGAGGCTGCGGTCGGGACGCTCGGCGCCGCCAGGAGGGCTCCTGCGACGCCCAGGGCGAGGGCGGTCCTGCTCCACCGCCTCGGGCGGTTCGGTGGCCGGGCAGGCAAACCGCACGTATGAGTATCAAACGGGCGGGGCACATGCAAACACCCTGCTGGGGAAGGGAGGCTGCCGTCAGCCGGCCGGCCGGAAGGCCCGGTCCTGGCCCTGGACCCACAGGAGACGAACCCGGCTGACCCGCGCCATGCGATCCTCGGCCAGGCGCTCGGCGGCGCGGGCCGGGGTCACTCCCTCCAGGCGAGACCGCCTGAACACCTCACGCAGGGTGCGGTAGATGTCCTCGACCTTCTTCATGGCCCGTTCGCGGTCGTAGCCGATGAGCTCGTCGGCCACGTTGATCAGGCCACCGGCGTTGATGACGAAGTCCGGTGCGTACAGGATGCCCAGGTCCGCCAGGGCCTCGCCGTGCTCGGCGCGCTCGAGCTGGTTGTTGGCCGCCCCCGCCACCACTTTGCATTTCAGCTCGGGGATGGTGTCGTCCCTAATCACCGCCCCCAGGGCGCAGGGAGCGAGGATGTCGCAGTCCGCGGCGTGTGCCTTGTTGGGCTCCACCGTGTCGACCCCGAACTCGGCCACGGCCCGCCCCACGGCGTCCACGTCGACATCGGCCACGGTCACCACCGCCCCTGCCTCGGTAAGGTGCCGGGCCAGATGGAAGCCGACCTTGCCCACCCCGAGCACCACGACGCTGACCCCTTCCAGGGAGGGGGTCCCGAGCGCCTCCTCGGCGCAGGCCCGGAGGCCCTGGAAGACGCCGTAGGCGGTGACCGGCGAGGGATCGCCGGACCCACCCAGCCGCTTCGATACGCCCGTCACCCAGCGGGTCTCCCGGCGCAGCACGTCCATGTCCTCTCGAGAGGTCCCCACGTCCTCCGCGGTGATGTACCGGCCGCCCAGGGACTCGATGAATCGTCCGTACGCGCGGAGCAGCTCCTCGGACCGGTGGCGCCTCGGATCCCCGATGATCACGGCCTTGCCCCCGCCGAGGTCGAGGCCGCCGGCCGCCGCCTTGTACGTCATGCCTCGGGCCAGCCGGAGGACATCTCGGAGCGCGTCCTCCTCGGACTCGAACGGGTAGAAGCGCGTGCCCCCCAGGGCCGGACCGAGGGCGGTGGAGTGGATCGCCACGATGGCTCGGAGCCCGGTGGGCGGGTCGTGGAAGAACACGACCTCCTCGTACTCGTTGCCCAGCTCGGAGAAGATGGTCAACGGCCGGCTCCGTGTCCGGGATTCCAGGGGGCGAGCCGAATATAGCACTGGGCCCGGGACGGCCACCGCGGGCGCTCCGGCCGGCGGCGGGAGCTCGCCCGGCCCCGCGCTATGATGGCCGTCGTGCGCGGCGCGGCATTCCTTCGTGTCTTCCAGCCGATCGACGCGCTCGCCGACGGCGAGCGCGCGCGGTGGGAGCGCTACATCGTCCAGCGCGAGCACGACGTCCCGTCGTCTCCCGTCTACCGGCAGCGCCGGGTCGCTGGAGGGCGTCTCGGGCTCCTCACGGCCGACGAGGACCGGGCCCAGGTGCGGATGGTCGAGGGCCGATGGTTCGTGTGCCCGTCGACGACCCGGATCCGGGTCCTGGCCGGGCTCCTGTCTCTCCGGGAGACCGTCCCCGGAGAGGTCGCCGACGCCCTGGTCCCGGAATCGGAGGCTCGCCGGGCCGCCCGAGAGCTGGCCCGGATCCGTCGGCGTGACCCCCGGGCGGTGCCCACCATGCTCGAGAGCGCCTGGCACGTGCCGGTGCGCTGGTTCGTGCTGTTCGAGGACGCCGAGCGCCGGATCGCCGAGCGGCCCGACGGAGAGTTCCGCCTGTACTACTGGACGACCGTGCCCGAGGCCCGCCGCCGTGCGCGGCGCGCCGCCGGGGCCATGGACCGCGGCGGGCTCGAGGGAGTGGCCGGGGTCGTCCGGGACATCGACGACTGGCTCTCCTGCTTCCCGCAGGGCTCGGCCGTGGAGCTGGACTACGGGGACGCCGCCGCATCGTCGGGCTGGAACGATCTCGACGAGGACCACTCGGCGGCCGAGATACAGGGCTCCCTCGAAGCGCTCGAGTCCGGCGATCTCGAACGGGCCGGGGAGCTGTACCAGACGGTGGCCGGCCGGTGGGCCGAGGCGAAGATTCGCGAATCGCTCAATTGACGGATTCCTTCTAATGCAAACGGGCCATTCGGAAATGGCCCGTTTTGTCTATGGCCCAAACGGCCCACCGCTCGCCACAATGAGGGCAGAAGGATCTTCCCTCGGAAAAGGAGGTGGAGGGATGGGAGCCAACGGCAACGGCGACATGAGCCAGCAGCGCCTGCTCACGCCGGCCGAGGTGGCCGCGCTGTTCCGCGTGGACCCCAAGACCGTCACCAGGTGGGCCAAGGCCGGGAAGCTGTCCTCGATCAGGACCCTCGGCGGCCACCGGCGGTACTGGGAGTCCGAGGTGCGCCGGCTGCTCGACCAGTCGGCGGTGGGCTAGTTCAGGGGTGGCGAGGGACGGAGTCGAACCGCCGACACCGCGGTTTTCAGCCGCGTGCTCTGCCAACTGAGCTACCTCGCCGAAGAGACGCCGGAGCGGCGCCTCACGCCTCGCGGGCCTGACGGGATTTGAACCCGCGACCTCCACCTTGACAGGGTGGCGAGCACGGCCAGACTGCTCCACAGGCCCACTATTCGGTTGCGTGCCCCCAACGGGATTCGAACCCGTGTCGCCGCCTTGAAAGGGCGGTATCCTGGGCCGCTAGACGATGGGGGCGACGCTTCGCCCGCCCCCAGCGGGGGGCACGGGCCAAGTATAGCGTTCCCGGCCCGCGGGAACCCCGCGGCCACCAGCCCGTCGAACCATCATGAGCGCGACTCGCGTAGCCGTGGTCCTCGGCCTC
>JBOGWD010000141.1:0-3659 GCA_050693275.1 Actinomycetota bacterium
GGCCGTCTTCTTCATCTTCACCTTGACCTTGGCCTGGCAGACATCGTTGCTGGCCTTGGTCTTGATCTTCTTCTTCCCGCGATAGAAGTCGACGGCGTCCCCCTCGTGACCCGCGCACGGAGAGACCTTGGCGGTCAGCGTGGTGCGCTTCCCCTCCTCCACCTTCTTGGGCTTCGCCTTCAGGGCCACCTGCTTCGCCTCGGGTGACGAGGGCGGCGGCGGCGGCGACGTCACGGTGAAGGCTTGCGTATCCGGCGTGGGATCAGCGTTCCCGGAGAAATCGGTGGCCCGGACCTCGAAAGTGTGGGCGCCGTCAGACAGGGCCGGAGTGGTGTGCGGCGAGGTGCACGGGGCGAATGTGCTCGCGTCCACGCGACAGGCGAAGGTGCCCGGTTCGTCAGAGGTGAACTCGAAGGTCGGCGTGGAATCGTCGGTGGATCCCGAGGGGCCCGAGGTGATCGTTGTGTCGGGAGGGTCTGTGTCTGTCACGGTGAACATGGCGTTGGAGTCGTCAGTCGAGTACCAGGGGGCCACGCCCAGCGTCTCCGTACGCACCCTGAAGTGGGGACCTCCGCTAGTCGGCGTGGTCCACGGCTCACTCGTCGCTCCGGGCGCCGTTGAAGCGTTGATCGTGGTCAGGACGACGTTCTCCGCGTTGGGGAGCGAGATGTCGTCGACGCGCGCCACGTCGCTTCCGCCAATGTCAATGAAGTCCTTCTCGTAGACGAAGGTGAGGACGTGTGTTCCGGCGCCAATCGGTCCCGATATCGTGGTCCATGGAAACTCTCCCGAAGCGGCGAATAGGGGCTCGCCGTCGATAAAGAAAGAAAGCCAATCGAAATTCGGTTCCGAGCTTACCCGCAGCCTAAAGCTGGCCGTGCCGGATGACAACAGCCGGGCCGTCAGCGACAGCTCCGACCGCTGGTTGTTCCCAATCACGCCGGAACGAACGTTGTTGGCGCCACCGCCAGGAGCAGGGTCGACCGTGCTCACGGACCACGGCGCGTTCCCCCCGGTGATGAACTCCCCGGGAAGGCTGGAACTTCCCTCGAAGCCCTGGACGTACGTTCCGGACCCCAGGTCCCGGAGGTAGGAGACCTTGAATGGACGAGCGTTGTCGTCGGTGGTCCAGGTGATGGTTGTGCCCGACCCCGGCGGGAGCGACTCGCCCCCGTTGGGAAAGGTCACCGTGGGCGGATTGGCGATGCCCACGGCGGCGTTGGCCCTGGCCACCGCGGTCATCTCGGTGGTGCCAGCGAACAGGTCGTCCGCCGACTGAAGTAGCGCGTTGAGATTGTCCAGGAAGTCCGAGCTCGGGGTGAGGTAGGTGGTCAGGGCCCGGTAGTAGATGTCCTGGGTATCCCCGCGGCCGATCCCGTATCCCGGATCCTCCGAGGTCAGGTAGGCGGCGTGGTTGGGGATGCCGCTGTTGATGTGGACGCCGCCGGAGTCATTGATCGTCTCCACGAACTCCGACATGTGACCCGGCTGCCCCCCGAAGGAGGCGGACGGATCGGCCATGTCCCGCAACGCGTCGCCGGGCGTGCCGGGCGTGAAGGAGTCCTCGCCGATGAGCCAGTTGTCCGTGTCGACCATGGCCGCGAACACGTCCGAGTAGGACTCGTTGAGCGCCCCCGACTGGCCGAAATAAGTGAGGTTGGCCTCGTTCTCCGTGACCGCGTGGGTCAACTCGTGGGCCACCACGTCGATATCCGAACCGAGGGGTGAGAAGAAAACCCCGTCCCCGTCTCCGTACACCATCTGCTCGCCGTCCGGGGAACTGCCGAAGTCATCGGCGCAGTCGACGCTCGGGCACCAGAACGCGTTGTTGAAGCTGGTCCCGAAGTGCACGGTGGATCGCATGTGGTGTCCGGCCCCGTCGTACGAGTCGCGGGCGAAGTTGGTGAAGTAATAGTCGTACACGGTTCCAGTGTGGTCGTGCGCGGTGTCGACCACCGCGTCGCCGCTGGCCGGATCGCCTTCGTCACGCTCAAGGGTGCCGGGAAGCACACAGTCTGGGGCGATATCGCCAGCGCTGCAGTCGGGGTCGTTGCCGTTGTCATAGGTCTGTCGGTCCTTGGCGGTGTGCAGGTCGTTGTAAAAGCGGAGCACGTCACCCGTCAGGGCGTCGACGAACACCACCCAGAGCCCCAGCGGTCGCTCCGAGACGATCGACACCCGCCAGGCCAATCTGGCCCGCTCCGCTCCGTCCACGAAGACCAGGAGCTCGGGGGGGCTACTCGCGGGCCGCAGCTCCCGGGCCGGCACGGCTCGCGCCGCGGACCGGGACTCGGCGGCGGATACGGCCGGGGAGGTGGTCATCCCGATGTTCGGGGTGAAGTCCCCATTCACCACCGAGACCGCATCGCCGTCCAGGTGCAGCAGCATCTGCCGGCCGAACACCGGCAACCCTCGATACCGCTGTTCGTACCGCAGGTGGGTCATCCCCAGGGAGTCTCGCTCGACCTCGATCAGCCGCAACTCGGCGGATGGGTCCCGGACGCCGAACGCGCCCCCGTACGACTCCCAGAAGTCGCGTCCCCGGGCAGCCACCGAGTCGGCCTCTGAGAACCGACTGACCGGCACCTGCATAGAGACGAAGCTCGGCGTGTCGGAGGTGGACCCTCGGACCTCCAGCGGGATCTGGCTGTCGGCCCTGAGAGCTCGCATTCCCCCGGGCCCACCTCCGGCCCCCGGTGCCGCTCGTCCGGGGACAGCGACCAGGCCCGACAGAACCATCGCCCCGCCGAGAAGGATGACCGTTCGACGTCGTCGCACCTACACCACCACCTTTACCTTGACCTTGTTCGACGCACCTTCCAGGTGATCGGCATCCTGCTGGGGCGAGACCGCCTGGAACTTCGCCGTCTTCTTCATCTTCACCTTGAACTTGGCGACACACGAAGCGTTGCTCGCCTTGGTGGCGATCTTCTTGCTCCCCCGGTAGATGTCTACGGTGTCACCCTCGTGTCCGCCGCACGGCGAGACTTTGGCCGTGAGCCGTGTCTTCTCTCCCTTCTCTACCTTCTTCGGCTTGACCTTGAGCGTGACGTCCTTCGGCGAGAGAGCGGGCCCGGTAGCCGTCCAGTTCAGCACACCCGTATCGCAGACGAAGGGGGCGGTGGTGTACAGGCGGACCGTACCCTGGGCGTTTCCGGGGCTGGGGAAGGTTCCAGTGGCTCGCACCGTGCCGGTGTCGCGATTGAACGCGTGGTCGACGATGGGGATACCCGACGTGCTCGCAGAGACGAATGTGCAGGTGCTGCCCTCGACGTTCTCCACCGTCATCGAGTCGATCTGCGAGCCGTCCCCAGAGACCACGAACGTGATCGTGCCTCCCCCAGCGACGGTGCCGCTGTAGGTGCCGCCGGGCGCATGGTTGGCGCTCGCCGGCCAGGCCGGCAGGACGAGCAGCGCGATGGCGACGCGGGCCGCTGCGCGTACGATCCCCCATGGAGACATGCTTCCCCCTTTCCCGTTGGGGAAATTCAGGCAGGACGCTAGTCGGACGGGGCCGCCAAGTCAACCCTAACGTGCCTGAAACCGACGGCTATCATCCCCTTGCCCCTCTACAATCACTTTTGGGGCGTTAGCTCAGCCTGGTCAGAGCAGTGGGCTTTTAACCCATGTGTCGCAGGTTCGAATCCTGCACGCCCCAC
>JBOGWD010000142.1:0-12765 GCA_050693275.1 Actinomycetota bacterium
CGGGCAGGTGGACCACGCCGGGAGGAACGCCGTCTCCCACACCGCCTTCACGGCGCTCTCCGCGCTCGGCGCATCTCTTGATCTGCTGTCGCCACCCTCACTGGGCTTTCCGCGACAGCCTCTGACCAGCGACTTTGCGTCGGACCCGGCCGAGAAGCGACCGGGGAGCGGCCCTCCGGGGCCCCGGAGACCGCTCCTACTTCACCAGTGTTTCGCGGTCCCTTCCGGCGGGGACTGGACAAGTCTTCTGACGGCCGGTCAAGACTTCACAAGTCCTTATCCACTATTCGGTGGGCCCAAGCCATTGGGAGCCGCCGCGGGGTGCCAGATGGGCATGCAGGAGCGGCCCACGGAGCGATGAGCGGATGCCGCACGGATGAGAACTGCACCCAGCTAGTCGCGTCCTGCATGAGTCAGGGCCTTCGAGGGAGCGAGCCTGGCGATGAACCAGGCGCCTAGGACGCTCGCCTCAGCAGCGGCCAGACGCTGAGCCAGTAGTAGACGAGGTAACCCCCGGCCAAGAGGAGGAGGATCCCGCTGGCTCGGACGGCGTGCCGGGAGAACCGGCGGAGAGCCGCGGGGGCGCTTCGGCTCATAAGGCCCACGAGAACGGTCATCCCCGCAAGGACCGCGGCCATGCCCACGCCGAACATCGCGAACTGGAGGAAGGCCATGAGGTACCCGCCGGCCAGCAGCGATGTGGTGATCACCGCGAGGAACGCCGGCAGGGTGCAGCTCAACGAGGCCAGACCGTACACGAGGCCGTACCTGGCGTAGGAACGGGCGGAGGGCGCACCGGCACCCCGGGCAAGTCGGCTCGCCCACCCTTCCGCGAGGGAGAGATGGAGGCTTCGCCCGGCCAAGACCCCGCCGCCCACGGCCGTGAGCAGGACGCCCAGGCCCAGGCCGACCCACGGGAAGGCCACCACGAAGCTCCCGGAGACCCCGGCCGCCACCGCCCCGACCACCATGAACAGCCCGATCACGCCGCCGGTGAGAGAAAGGGCCACGAGGATCGAGTGCCGAACGGCGCCGGTGCCCCCGGCCTCGGCCCGGTCCGAGAGGTAGGCCCCAAGCCAGGCCGGGAGGAGCGCGAACCCGCACGGGTTCACGGCTGCAACCATGCCGGCCACAAAAGCATAGCCGAGCCCGAGCGCGGTCCCGGTGCTCCGGAGGAGCTTAGCGGTTCGAGACGACAGGGCCTCCACCAGAACGAGGGGCGCCCGGGGAGCCAGGACCGCGCCGGCCAGGGCCACGCCGAGGACCAGCAGGGTCGCCGAGACCCAGATCCCCACTCGGACCCGATCCGGCCGGATCGAGTCCGGAGGACGGTCGCTCACGAGCTCTCCGGTGGGCCGAGCAGGGTTCGGATCGCTTCCCTCAGGGAGGCGCTCTGTCCGATGACGGTGACCCCCGATGCCACCAGTGGTCGGGGCTCACCCTCCCACCGAGCATCGGGCCCGTAGAGAGCGTAGCCGTCCCAGAAGGTCCCGAAGCCGCCGGGGAGGTGCTCCCCGAAGTAAGCGCTGGAGACGGCGCCCCCGTCCCAGAAGTGCCGCACCCTGTGGTCGGCGAGCAGGGTCCCGTCGATGGCATCACGGGTCCCGCCCAGGAACGGCAGCCACACCACGTACACCCGGAGGTCCTCCGTCCTCCACTTCTCCACGATCTCGTCCTGCACCCAACTGGCGCCCGCGATGCACGTCGCTCAGGTGGGCGAGAGCAGGAGGTAGAGGCGAACTCGTCCGGCGTCCTCGTTGAACGCCGCCCGGAGCGCGTCGATCCCTTGGATGGTCTGGACCGTCGAGACGTTGGGACGCGTCCCAGCGGCGCTCCGGCGGGCGGCAGACTCCCCGGAAAGCCGTTGAGCGAGAGGGGGGAGAACCGCCACCACGGCCACGAGGCCCGCCGCGGAAAGGATCCCGACAAGCAGTCTCCGACCACGTTCGTCGGTCACGTCCCCTCCTCCTGGGCCTCCCTACCTTGCATCATCCTCGCGAGCCGCCTCCAGGGCCCCCTCCGCGTCCTCCCGGTAGAGGATCCCCACGAGTTGCCCCTTGAGGTCGGAGACGACGATGGTCCGCACCCCCCTCCGGCGCATCCGCTCCACCAGGGGCTCGAGCGGCTCGCTGGGGCGGATGGTGGTCGGCCCAATCTCCATGGCCTCCTCCGCGGTGACCTCGGGGGTCTCCTCCAGGGCCCTGCCCCGGAGCCGCCCCTCCACGATTCCCGCATCGTTGACCACGATGCACACGTGACGTCCGACCGCCAGCACCGTCTCCCGGACCTCGCGGACCCTGTCCTCGAGGGCGCAGGTCGGGGTCCCCCGCCTGGCCACCTCCCCCGCGTTCGGAACCCTGGCGGCGGTCCCCTCTCGGGGCCATCCCATCGCCAGCCAGGCGACCTTCCCGGGGACGAAGTCGTAGACCTCACTGAACCCGAGCCGCTCGAGCCGCCACGCGGCCCGCGGGCTCATGTCTCACTGGTAGTCCCAGCAGTAGACGATCACAGGCCGGACCCTGTCCAGCTCCGCGACGGCCTCCTGGGTCATCTGCTTGAGCGGGATGTTGATGGCCCCAGCGAGGTGCTCCTCCTCGTATTCGGCCTCCGGAAGGACGTCGACCAGCTGGGCCCCGGCGTCGAGGAGAGGGCGGATCTCATCGATCTCGACTTCCTTGGGCATTCCGCTCCTCCTTAGCTCCGGTAGACCTCGGTTTCAGGGAAGAACGCCGCCCAGCTGAACCAGAGGTGGTCGACCGCCGGAATGGCCCGGAGGCGAGCGCCCCGGAGCGGTCCTCCCACGGCCCGTCCGAACAGGTCCCAACGGCTCCCCGTCTCGTCGTCGACGAAGCCCGTCGGCACGGCCTCGAAGTGCAGCAGCCGGTCGCCGGACCGAGGGTCGTACGCCGTCGCCGACCCGACGTCCCGGGAGGCCGCGATCTCCGGCTGATCGAGGGCGGAGGCCGTGCCCCGCTTCCAGAAGACCACGACGTCCTGGCCGCCCACACGGGTCTGCGCCACGGAATGCCCGTCCACCGCATCCCGAGCCAGCTCCGTGTAGGGAAAGGCCACCTGCCGACCCGACCCGTCCACCCCCAGGACGTGTTCGGTCGCTGGAAGCCGAGAATCCGGATCGCCGGAGAACAGGAACGGATCATCGTTCCGAGGCGAGTCGTACCCCTGGTACGGGTTCTGCCCGTAGGCGCGGTCGAACCCCGTGTCCTGCGAGAGCACCCGGCCGCTCGGATGGGCGACACGCCAGTCCCCCCAGGAGACGATCTGGGCGGGGATGAACGCAAGGCGCCGCCCCGCCAGCGGACCGACGATGGCCTCGAGCGTCGCCTGAGACCAGTAGGTGCCAGTCTGGGCGGTCATACATGACCAGGTTGGAGTTGAACAGGCGGCCGGACGTCCCGAAGTCGAGAAGCTCACCATCGACGATCGGGCGACGGAACGCTACACCCGTATTACAAAGCGGGCAGTACGTCACGGTGACCGGCTCGCCGCCGATCGAGTCATTGACGATCTCGTGCCACATGAGGATGCGGACCGGATAGGCCTTGGCCTGGCCACCAAGCTGGACCGAAATCACCGGCTCCTGAGCCACGAGCCACCCGACGTCCGCCGGATCCACGGACGTGGGCTCGTCGATCGGGGGGATGCCGTCGGGTGGGGGGCCGCCTGGGACGATCAGATCCGTGTCTACAGTTGCCCGTCCCGCGGGTAACTCTCCGAGATCCCCTCGCGTCTCGTTGAGGCGCTCCGGACGGGAAGGATTCGACACGCCGGTTCCGGCCGTCTCGGGGGGAGTGTTGCTGACGAGGAGCGAAGCGACCAGGATCGCACCGACCAGTCCCAGGCCAGCGACGAGCATGAGCCGGGCCGGTCTCAGGTCCATGCCATCCCGGACCTCGGCCCAAGTGCCATCTCCGCGATCATGCGGTCTTCCGGAGGCGCTCCCCGTACGGGAAGAAGCGGTCCTTCTCCCCTCGCTCCCAGGCTTCCCGGAGTCCATCTGCGGACAGATCCCAGTCCGGGCGGATCTTCCGGAACAGCTCCCGCAGGTCCCGGCGGAGGTCCTCCACCGACGGTCGGCCCCAGTACCAGTAGCCGTTGTAGATCTTGAGGATCCGGAGGCCCGGCTCCAGCACCAGGGTGTACGGGATCATCGGGTCGTGGTGCGGATCCGTGTACTCCTGGATGTCGAGGTCCTGCTGGACCTTCCGGCGGGGGTCCGAGAGGAACGGCCACTGCGCCCCCAGGGCGTCGCGGAACTCGTTGGTCTCGACGAGGTTGTCGGTCGAGATGGTGACCATCCTGGTGTACCCAACCGTCAGCTCCGGATAGAAGTCGACGTAGTTCCGGAGCTGGCGGCGATCCTTGGGGCAGAAGTGCCCGCGGGAGAGGATCAGGACCATGGGGTCGTTCCCCTGGAGCTCCGACAGCCGCCGGCGGGTGCCGGTGTGGTCCGTCAGCTCGTAGTCCGGGAACAGGGCCCCGGGTCGAATCTCGTCTCGCATCTCGGATCGCCTCCTCCGTGAAGGTCTGCTCACGTCTACTCCGGTGAAACCAGCCGGTCCCTCGCGGAACTCCCGAACTGTCATGCGGAGCACACTCTTCAGGGGAGTGACTGGGCCTATGCCCTTCGAGGAGCACGGCGCCTCCGGGGCGACCGATCACATCATTTCCAGGACGCGGGCGGCGAGGAGGACCTCATGAGCATCGTCGCCGACTACCAGCGCGGGGAAGGGCCGATCCAAGCACAGCAGCTCGGCGCCCTCAACCTGGGCGCGCCAGGTCTGGCCTTCCCCGGCCAAGGCCCCCTCGGCCATGGGGAAGCTCCGATCGGCCCGATACACCGTGACCCGGTGGCCGGCCGGATCGCGGTACTGGTGTCCCACCACGGAGAGGCCATCCACCTCCCCCGCCGCGACGCCGACCAGGGCCAGGTCGCCCAGGCGTTCGGGCAGCCCCGCCAGGGTCGCTCCCGGGAGCTGCCGATCGCCGTGGAAGTCGGCCACCAGCGCCTCGATGGCCGGGGGTTGGTCGGAGGGCGACAGGAGGAACGCGCCCCCGGCGATCCCCAGGGCGAGGGCCAGGACGCCGACCCCCAAGCGGAGGCGGTACCTGGGCCTGGCGTGGACCAGCGCGACCTCTCCTCGGATCCGGTCTCGCAGCGCCTGGGGCGCGAGGTCTCGGCCCGCCTCGGCGAACCCGCGGCCCACCCCGCCCAGCCGCACCTCCTCCCAGCAGTCCGGGCACCCCACCAGGTGGACCTCGAACCGGCGACGAGCCCGCCTGGACATCACCCCGCCGAGATAGGCGGCGGCCGACTCGGGATCATGCATCTTCACGAAACAGCACGCTCCCCTTCCAGCATCTGCGCCAGCTTCTTCCGCCCTCGGTGCACCCGCGCCAGGATCGTCCCCCTGGGGGCGCCGGTGATCCGGGCTGCCTCGGCCGCCGTGAACCCCGACAGATCCATCAGGGCGATCGCCAACCGCTGCTCCGGCGGCAGCCGCGATAGCGCATCGTGCACCACCGACCGCCGGACCTCCCTCATCACCTCGTCTTCCACCGAGGCCGGATCCGGCTGGAGGGGCTCGAAGTCGGTTGGGATCTCCCGGTTCCACCCCCGACGGAGACGGCTGCGCCCGGCGTTGAGGCAGATGGTAGCCATCCAGGGTCCCACCTTCCTGGGCCGCCTGCGCTTCACCCAGGCCTCGAAGGCTCGCAGGTAGGTCTCCTGCACCAGGTCCTCCACCTCCTCACGCCGGTGGGCGATCCGGCGGGCCAGGTTGTACACGAGGTCCAGGGCGGGCAGGGTCGCAGCCAGGAACTCCTCGTGGACCTTCGAGGTCACGAACCGCTCCCCATGGGCACCCTCACGGACGCTTCGGTTACCCCTGTGATTGCGCTCACCGCTTCCTGAGATGCCAACCCCAGCCAGGCTCCGGGACATCCCGATGCAATCAGCAGTGGCCCGGGCGCGTCCGTCCATCCGAGACCCTCTCGCCCACCGACCAAGGAGGTTCTCCGTGGAACGGCGTCCCCACCCGACCCGGCTCGACCGAAGGGAGTTCTTCCGCTTGACCGGGCGTGGCGCCCTCCGGCTCGGCGCCCTCGGGACGGTCCCCTGGCTGGTGGCCGCGTGCGGGCGGGACGAGCCAGCCGTCACCGCCCCCGCCGGAGGGGGCCCGGCCGAGGCCACCCGGGGGGAGGTCATCGTCGGTGACATCGTGGACCACGCCCTCCTGTCGGACGAGTGGGAGGGATCCTTCGGGTTCGTCACATTCCGCCTCCACCACGGCATGTTCGAGGGAGAGGACGTGTACTTCATCCGCACGGACACCTCCGATCAGGGCTTCGCCCAGGCGGAGGGCTTGGTGTGGGCCCCGAAGATCGCCGTCCTGTCGGCCGAAGGCCTCACCGGCGACGCCTACCTGATGGAGGGCGACCCCGACCAGCCCGCCGTGCTCTCCTCCGCCCCGGGTCAGCGCGACTTCACCCCGGCTTGGCGGATCAGCAGAGGCACATGGAAGGGGTCCCCGAAGGAGCTCACCTCCGTTGCCGAGCTCAAGGACGCCGAGGAGGCCGGGGACCTCACCGTCGAGCACACCGACATCGTCCTCAACGGCGCGGTGGTGCGGTGGGGCTCCCAGGAGCTGCCCGCTGACGAGGAACGCGTCGAGTACCTCGGTGGCGGCCAGCTGCTGGAGCCGCCCGACACCTCGGGCATGCGGGTCACGTTCAAGCTGCACGAGTGCTACCCCGGAGTCCGGTACATCGTCGCCGACACGTCGCTCGAGCCGATGGCCGAGGGGATGCACATCGTTCCATCCCCCGGCCTGACCGACAGCCCTTCCGCCGGGGCCACCGGGCGGACCAACGTGTTCATGAACGGGCTCGAGGGGCCGGGGCCGATGGGGTTCCAACCCTCGGTGTTCGACTCCAAGGCCGGGGACCCCGCTTGGAGCCCGTACTGGGACCACATGACCTACGCGTGGACGGACGGGGTCGAAGCCCGGGTGCTGACCTCCGAGGAGGAGGTCCACGCCGCCAGGGACGCTGGACAGCTGGAGGAGTTCCCGGGGACGCCAGACACGAACGGTGAGGTGTTCACGGTGAACTGCCCGGTCCCGGTGCTGGCCCCGAACACGTTCCGGGCCTAGAGATCAGTTGCCCGCGATCCGCTCCAGAGCCCGGGGGTCGACCACCTCGATCTGCCGATACCCGAGGCGGATCAGCCCGTCGGCCTCAAGGGTCTTCAGGACCCGGTTGACCGCCGGCCTGGTGGCTCCGAGCAGCTGGGCCAGGGTGGCCTGGGGGAGACGCACCACCTGCGTCTCCCCAGTCTCGTCGAGGAGCAGGGAAGCCACCTGCTGGCGGAGGTCGCCGCCGGTCAGCTGGAGGAGCCGCTGCTGCATCCGGTCCAGCCGCGATGCCAGGCTGTACAGGAACCGCTGGGCCAGGGCCGGACGGGCCGCCAGGAGGCGGTCCACGCTCGGTCGGTCCAGGCGGATCAGCATGACCTCGGTGATGGATCGGGCCGTGAACGGGGCCGGGAGGCGGCAGAAGAACGGCACGTCGCCCAGGAGGTCCCCGTCACGGAGGATCTGGAGCACCACCCGCCGAAACCCGCTCCGGTGGGACAGCTCCACCTCGCCCCGCTCGATGATCCCGATGAACTCGACCGGGCCCCCGGTCCCCAGCAGTCGGGTGCCCGCCTCGACCGCCTCCACCCCGATCGTGGCGGCCAGTTCGGCGACCTCGTCGGACGTGAACGGGAACAGGTCCCCCCGGCCCAGGTGGCGGGCCATCCAGGCCGCGTGACGGAGCATGTCCACGCAAGGAAGCAACCGGGAACGGGCCGAGTCCCTTCCCGAGACTGTTCGCTGGGACACACTTGAGCAATCGAGGATCCTGCGGGAGCGTTCCTCACTCTGAACCGTAGGAAGGAGGGAACCATGCTGCTTCGAGCGCTCCTATCCGCGTTCATGGGAACGGCGGCCATGACGCTTTCCAGCACCGTGGAGATGGATGCCCGAGGCCGCGACCCAGCACGGCGCCCGGCCGAACCGCCAACAAGCTGCTGAGCTTGTTCGGCGTCCCCGAGCTCAAGGGTCCGCCTCTCCACGTCCTGTCGGACGTGACCCACTGGCTCTACGGGACGGCCTGGGGGGTGGTGTTCTGGCTCCTCCTGGAGGTGGCCGGCCTCTCGCTGGCCGCGGCCGGGCCGCTCTACTTCCTGATCGTATGGGGGAGCGCCCAGGTGCAGCTACCCCTTCTGGGGATCGCCCCACCGAGCTGGAGGTGGGGAGCCAACGAGGTCCTCATCGACCTGTGGCACCACGTCGTCTACGCGGCTGCGACCGTGGCCGGTTGGGTCCTCATCGGCATGGCGGGGGGCTGACATGCACTGGCTGGGCATGCACTGGAGGTATGCGCTGAACCGGGGATCGACTGGGACTGCGTGCACCCACGTCACCGATAGGATCGCCGCTCCAAGAGCCCAGAGCTGCGAGGAATGCGGGAGCACCTTCAATCTCCGGGTATGCACGGAGTGCGGGCACGTGGGATGCTGCGAGTCACAGCTTGCCCACAACACCGCCCATGCCCGCCAGAGCGGCCACCCGGTCATCAAGTCGATGCCGGTTAGCGAGCGCTCCTTCACGTGGTCCTACGCCTGCGGCACCTACGTCTGACTCGAGGCGGCGGACGCCCCGTCGTCTGGCCGACGGCTCGGGCACTCAGGCCTCGGGAGGAAGTCCGGTGATGCAATGCTCGGTTCATCTTCGGGCCAGGTCGTGCGTGAGCGTCATTTCCGTCGGTGGCCCCATCGAGCGCTTCCGTGACGAGGTGGAGGCGTGCGCCGGGCACTTGCTCGACGTCACCGGCACGCTCAGCGCGAAGCTCGGCCACCATGCCTGAGGAAGTCCCGCTCGGCGTCGGTCGGCGCCATAGCGGCGGCACGCTCGTACGCGGCCGCGGCCTCGCTGTGCCGGCCCAGCCGCCGAAGCAGATCGGCTCGCGTGGCGTGGAGCGGGTGGTAGTCGTCCAGGTCCAACTCCTCCACCAAGGCCAGCGCAGCCGCGGAGCCCTCCACTTCCCCGATGGCGATGGCCCGGTTGAGGGCCACGACCGGTGTGGGGGCGACCGCAAGCAGCTGGTCGTACAGGGCGACGATCTGCGACCAGTCGGTCTGCTCGACTGTGGGGGCGTCCGCATGCACAGCGTTGATGGCCGCCTGGAGCTGATACGCACCGGGTTGGTTCCGGCGTAGGCACCGGCGGACGATCGCCTGACCCTCCTCGATCAGGGCCCGATCCCATCGGGCACGGTCCTGCTCGCCCAGTAGCACGAGGGAGCCGTCGGGCCCCGTTCGGGACGAGCGACGGGATTCGGTGAGGAGCAACAGCGCCAGCAGGCCGGCCACCTCTAGCTCGTCGGGCATGAGCGCGGCCAGGATCCGGGCCAGCCGGATGGCCTCTGAGCAGAGACCCGGTTCGGCTGAGCTGGTCAGCCCGGCGTTGTAGACGAGGTAGACGACGGCCAGCACCGGACGGAGGCGGTCGGGCAGCTCGTGCTCCTCCGGCACGCGGAAGGGGATCCGGGCGGCCTTGATCTTGTGCTTGGCCCGCACGAGACGTCTCGCCATGGTCGGTTCGGCCACCAGGAAGGATCTTGCGACCTCCTTCGTCGACAGGCCGCCGAGCAGTCGGAGGGTGAGCGCCACCTGGGCTTCCGTGGAGAGTGCCGGGTGGCAGCACGTGAAGATGAGGCGAAGCCGGTCATCCTGCACGAGCCCCACCTCCTCGGGCATGCCGGGATCGTCGTTGTTGGCGGACGAGAGCACCGCCACCTCGCCGAGCAGTTCCCGTCCACGCGCATCGCGACGCAGGCGGTCGATGGCACGGTTGCGGGCAGTCGTCGTGATCCAGCCGCCAGGGTTGGGCGGCAAGCCGTCGCCCGGCCACTTGCGCAGGGCGAGGGCGAACGCCTCCTGCACCGCATCCTCGGCCACGTCGATGTCGCCGAAGACGCTGATCAGGGCCGCCACCGATCGGCCGGACTCCTCCCGGAAGATCCGGCCGACCTCGGCCTCGTCGAGATTGGGTGCGGCGTCGACGTCGCCCACGCTGTCAGGCCTGGGGTTCATCCCAGACCTTGGGTTCATCCGCGAAATCCGCGAACGGACGGACCTCGATCGGCGCATTGATCGCTCGCGTGACCTTCGACGCCCAGGCGAGCGCGGCATCAAGGTCCTCCGCCTCGATGATGTAGAAGCCGCCGAGGTGCTCCTTCGACTCGGCGAAGGGACCGTCGGTGTTCAGGACCTCGCCGCCCGAGACGCGCACGACGGTGGCGATGTCCGGCTCATGCAGACGGCCGGAGAAGACCCAGGCTCCGGCCGAATTCATCTCCTGCTCGAGGATGCCGATCTGCTTGTAGGACTGCCGCATCTCCTCGTCGGTCATCGGCTCGCGGGCTTCGCCCTCGACGCTGTGGACGGACAGCAGGTACCTCGTCATGATGGTCCTCCTCGTGCTCGGCGGGCACTTCCCGCCTCTCATCCCAACTACGAACGGGCTTTGCCCAGATTGACACGCGTACCCAGGAAAAGCTACGGCCGTGTCCGGGAGCCGGTCGGCGCGGGCCGGCGGGAGCTTTCAGAGAGGGCCGCACAGAAGCGGTGGCAAGGGGGCGCGCGGTGAGCACGGCGCGCGTCATGAGCTTGGTATGTAATGGATGTGGCCTTGACGAAGGAGGCAGCGACTGGACAAGTCTTCGGAGTGCATCGACTTCACCAGACTTTGCAGGTTCGAGGACAGCGGCTAAAGACAAGAGCCCTGGTCAGAGAGCTGAACACCCCAGGGTGTTTGGCTCTGCCTTCAAAACCGGTGAGGGGGCAAGAGCTCCCTGGCGGGTTCGATTCCCGTCCGCCTCCGCGAAAGGGAACGGTGTTGGAAGCGGTCCCTCCACGACGATCTCGTCGTCATCGCTGGCCAACTGAACCGGTCGGTTCTGGCACGAGTCATTCGTCGCGGCTGACCACCTCGTAGCGAAGCAACACGTTGTCCGAGCCATCCCGGCGCCGGGTGTTCACCAGCCGCAGCGATTGGACCGGCCCGGCGCCGAAGGTCCGCGTCCCCCCGCCGAGCACGGTGGCGCCGACCATAAGGGGCAGCTCGTCGACGAGCCCGGCGACCAGCAGATCGTTCCAGAGCGTCCGGCTCCCGAACATCAGCATGTCCTTGCCCGGCCGGTCCTTGAGCTCGGCAACCGCCCGTCGCGCGTCCGCCCTTGGCACGATGGTCGTGGTCTCGGTCCACGGGGAGGTGTCGTCCGCGGTGAGCGAGTCGGACACGACGACTTTCTGGATCTGATTGTTGCGCAGGCTGTCTCTCGGTGGATTTCGGCCACGTCGGGGTTGGCGGCCACCGCCGGGGACACCTCGGGGTCGGTGGCCACCGCCGGCTAGTACCCCTTGAGCCCCGTGTACGTCGTGGCGCCGAGCAGCAGCGAGTCGGCGGCCCGCAGGCGCTCGAGGTTGTGCTCGTCGAAGAACCCGTCCATCGGCAGGGCCATGACGTTCTTGTCTGGTCCCTCGAAGTAGCCGTCGAGGGACATGATGTTGGAGACGATGAGCTTGCGCACGGTGCTCCTCCCAAGGTCGGTGTTCGAACTGTCATCAGGTGAGAGATGCCGGCGACGCCGGATTCATCGGTCCGGCGGAGAAAACTCCAGGGAGACGGAGAAGTAGCGGTGCACCTGGGGGTCGACGAACCCGGCAATCCAGGAGATCCGGCCGTCCCTCAAGCACAGCACGTTGACCGCGCCCAGCCGGAACCGCTCCCATCGTACTGATAGCACGCGAACGCCGGCTGCCCGTTCGCCGCGATCGGCACCAGCCGCCACGGCGTGGCGAACACCCGCTGGGCCAGGAACCGGCCGACGTCCTCGCGGCCCTCGAACCACGCGGGCAGGGGCGGCATCGTGAACCGGGCGTCCTCGGCCAGCAGGTCGAGCAGGGCCGGGACAACCGCCCGCTCCCACGCGGTCACGAACGCATCGACCAGGGCGCGGTGCCCGCCTGGACCCAGCGCGGCCAGCTCGGCCTGCTGGGTGCGCTCCGGCACCCGCTTCGCCACCGCCGCCCGGGCACGCTGCATCGCGCTGTTCACCGATGCGGGTGTGGTGCCGAGGATCGCGGCGACCTCGGCCGCGGTGAACCCCAGCACCTCACGCAGGATCAGCACCGCGCGCTGGCTGCCCGGCAGATGTTGCAGCGCGGCAACGAAGGCCAGCTCGATGCTCTCCCGACGCAGGTACGCCGATGCCGGGTCGGCCTCCCCCTCGACGGGCAGATCGCCGGGCCACGGCTCGAGCCAGACCGGACCGGTCACCGGCTCCCCGAGATCGCGGGTATCGGAGCGGGCCGGGCCATGGTCGGACGACAGCATCCTGCGGGGTCGCCGCGAGGACAGGCGGAGACACACATGGGTCGCCACGCTGTAGAGCGAGGTCCGCAGCGAGCTCCGGCCCTCGAAGCTGCCCAGGCCCCGCCACGCTCCGAGCAGCGACTCCTGGACGGCGTCCTCGGCGTCCTGGACCGAGCCGAGCATCCGGTAGCAGTGGGCGTGGAGCTCCCCGCGATGCCGGCCCACCAGCAGCTCGAAGGCCGACTCGTCGCCCCGCCGCGCGTCGGCCAGTAACTGCTCCTCGGACCCCCGCCAGCCTCGACCATGGTCACCATCTTGCCGT
>JBOGWD010000143.1:0-1365 GCA_050693275.1 Actinomycetota bacterium
CCCGTGTCTCCACCTTGAGAGGGTGGTGTCCTAGGCCACTAGACGAAGGGACCTGGCTGGGTCGCCTGGATTCGAACCAGGACTAGCTGATCCAGAGTCAGCCGGGCTACCGTTACCCCACGACCCACCGCGTGACCTGCGAATAGTCCATGGCCGCAAGGCCACGCTGGACATCGTAGCAAAGCCGATCACGGTAGCCCCCGCAATCCCTTGCGCTGCTACGGCCGAGTTGAGAGCGTCCGCCGGGCGGTCGAGGGCACGGGCGCCTATGATCCGGCGGGGCCTCGAGGGAGAGGCGATGGCTATTCGAGCTCGTCCAGGAAACTGGAGGGTTGACTATTCGAACACCCTCCCATTGCCCGAGCCTGAGCAAGTGGCGGTCGCCCGAAACGATCGCCTCCGCTCTCCCTTCGGAGGCGGCCTCCAAGGCCCGATCGTCGTCGGGGTCGTCGCTGATGACCGCGAGTTGCCCGGAGGGCCTGACAAGCATGCCGACGGACGACACTTGAGCGACGGCCTCCCTAAGAGCCTGATCATCCCGTCCGAGCTTCTCCGTCAGAACCCGCCCGAACTCTGCCAGCAGCGTGGGCGAGGTCACGAGCTCGATCTGACCCTCGAGAGCGAGCCGGTAGACGGCCTCGGGGGCCCCTCCCGGGAAGAAGAACGCAGATACGAGGACGTGCGTGTCGAGAACGACCCTCAACGCCTGCGCGTCTGTCGGATCAGGCGCTCCACGTCCTCCTCGGTGGTGACGCCTTGCTCCCGAGCTCTCGCGGCGAAGTAGCGTTGGAGGGATTCGAACCGCTGGGTTCGCGCCAGATCCGGTACACGCGAAGCATCTCCCTGAACAGCTCGCTCTTGTTTCGGCCCTCTTCCTTGGCGATCCGGTCGAAGTCCTTCGCGGAGTCGGGGGGGACGGAAACGGCCAGTACCTTCGATGACCTCTTCATGTCATACAGTGTAATAAGTGACTTGAGGTTGCCGTCAGCATCCCCGAGTTGCACCGAGACCGGGGGGACGACCCAATGAGAACGGGCATTCCCCTTGTATCACACGGCGAACGGTCCGTCGGCCGCACGTTGACTCCGGGATGCTGGCCACAGTAGCCTCGCTCCGGCGGGGGAAGCGTGAACAAGGCATCGCTGGTCTCTGAGATCGTCAAGCGGACCGATCTGGCGCCGGCAGACGTGGCCGCCGTGGTCGACTCGGTCCTCGACGTGGTTCGGGAGCGGGTGGCCCGGGGTGAGCGGGTGGTCCTCTCCGGCTTCGGCTCCTTCGAGCGGGTTCGCCGCAACCCTCGGACGGGGCGGAACCCCCATACCCGGGAGGCCGTGAGCATCCCGGCCCGCACGGTCCCCTGGTTCC
>JBOGWD010000144.1:0-3656 GCA_050693275.1 Actinomycetota bacterium
CCGATGCCCTTCGTCGACCCCGCCAAGCAGATCCCGAAGTCCTGATCGAGATAGTCTTGAGTGGAAATCTGGGGGCCAGGGCTCTATACGGTCCCGGTTGCATAGGTTGGTACCGTAGTCCGGTAGCGGGAGGGACGTCATGGTGCAGATTCCTACCTCTGGGGCGGCCGCGCCGCCCGCCCGAGGCCCGGTGGCGCAGCCTCGGGGCATAGGCAAGTCCATCCTCTTGGCTATCGTCACGCTGGGGATCTATACATTCGTCTGGACCTACAAGACGCATCAGGAGATGAAGAAGCACTCTGGGGAGGGGCTGGGCGATGTCCTAGGGCTCGTCGTCTACATTCTGATCGGGCCGGTAACGTACTTTGTGGTTCCCTCCGAAATCCGCCGCAACCTCTACGAGGCAAGTGGCCAAACTTCCCCGGTCCGAGGTGTCACGGGGTTGTGGCTCTTGCTCCCCCTAGCGGGGCCCTTCGTATGGTTCTTTAAGGTTCAGGCAGCGCTTAACAGCTACTGGACCGGGGCAGGGCCTCCGACTCCCGAAGCGGCCCTTGAAGGATAGCGTATCAAGCGACCTTCTCTCCTAGGCGAGGGATAACCAGATCTGAGGACGCGCCAAAGTCGCCCCCACCTGAGCTAGGTATAGTTCCCACGAGGGTTGTTTACAAAGCGAGAGCCTCCCTGCACGGTTGAGGGGTCGTGCAAGACGTCCTCGACCGGAAGGAGGCACTCCTGGTTCCAGCTGTCCATGAACCAGGCTAGGGGGAACGCGGGCACGTGCTTCGGGGACTCGGGCGGACCGCACTTCCTGGGCGGGGTGAGCTCGAACCGCATCGTGTCCATCACGATCACCGGTGACCGGTGGTGCAAGGCCACCGACACCACCTACCGGTTGGACACGGCTTCGCCACGAGACTCCTCGCCCTTGATGAATCGGACTACCTGGCCTCTCCTGCGCGCAACCCTCTCAGGGCCAGCAGCGCACCGACCACGAAGATCACCGTGGCCAGATAGATCAGGCCGAGGTGTCCGATCGTGTCGAACCCGTTCGGGTAGTGGGCCGGGAGCGCCACCAGGAGCCCGAGGACCGGAGCCGCCACGGCGCCGACCCAGGCCCACATGTAGCCCTTCCGCACACCGTTGAGCAGGAACAGTACGGCCAGCCCGGTGGACGCGATGAACCCGGCCACCGCGATATGCAGATGGCTGATGTAGTGGAACAGCGAGGGGCTGAACGCCTGGATCTCGTCCTTGCCGACGTCGACCTGCTCCTGGCCGATGCCCAGCTCCAGGAAGCTGTCGGTGAAGTTCAGGACGAAGAAGATCGCGGCGTATCCGATGAACCCTAGGGCCGCGAACCCCATCAGCCAGGTTCCCCAGCGCAGGGACGTCTCCCCACCTCCCGTCCGCGGCTCCGCAGCAACGGTCGCCATGGTGTCCTCCTTTCGTGTCGTCCGGATTGTGGAATTTCGTGGTTGGTTTCGTCGGTGACGGCCATCACCGTTCGCCCGTGCCGTCGAGCACCCAGGACGCGGATCCGGTCGATTCGTAAGAGGTAGCATCTCCACCTCAGCAGGGAGGTGGTGGGGTGTCAGCGGGGGAGAACGCCGCACTCGCCAGGAAGATCTACGACCTTTGGAACGATCGAGACCTCGACACCGCCCTGGACCTGGCGACCGATGATGTCGACATCAGGCTCATGGCGTTCGGACAGACGTTGACCGGCCGCGATGGCTTCCGGCAGTTCATGGAGAGGTTCGCCACGGCGTTCCCGGACATGAAGAAAGAGGTCACGAACGAGATCGCGTCCGAGGACCAGGTTGTCATGGAGTTTCGGCTTCGAGGAACGCATGACGGTCTGCTCCGGACTCCAACGGGTGAGATCCCGCCCACGGGGAAGGCCGTCGACCTGAGGGTCATCGAGGTCCTGGGCATCCGCGACGGCAAGGTGGCCGTGCTCAGGAACTACTCTGACAGCGCGACGCTCCTCAGCCAACTGGGGCTGGTCGAGTAGGACCCACTGCGGTCCCTCGCCGCTACAGCACCGCCGCTAGGAAGGTTCGGGTGCGGCGGTCTTGCGGATCGGTGAGGATCCGGCTGGGGGGACCCTCCTCCACCACCTCGCCCTCGTGGAGGAACAGCATGCGGTGGGCCACCTCCCTGGCGAAGCCCATCTCGTGGGTCACCACCATCATGGTCATCCTTGTCTCGGTGGCCAGCGCCTTCATCACCGCCAGCACCTCGCCGATCAGCTCTGGGTCCAACGCCGAGGTCGGCTCGTCGAACAGCATGAGGGTTGGCTCCATGGCCAGGGCCCTGGCGATGGCCACCCGCTGCTTCTGACCCCCCGACAGGCGGATCGGGTGCTCGTCGGCCTTGTCGGCCAGGCCCACCCGGTCTAACAGCTCCAGCGCCTGCTGCTGCGCCGTCGGCCTGGCCACGCCGCGAACCGTCACCGGCCCCTCCATGACGTTCTCGGCCGCGGTCAGGTGGGGGAACAGGTTGAACTCCTGGAACACCATGCCGCACCGCATCCGGAGCCGGCGGATCTGCTCCCGCCTCGACCTGGTCCGGTGCCCCGGCTCAAGCCGGATCCCGCCGACCTCGACCACGCCGGCGGTCGGTTCTTCGAGCCAGTTGATGCACCGGAGCAAGGTGCTCTTGCCCGAGCCCGAGCGCCCGAAGGTCACCACCACCTCGCCCGGCTCGATCTCGAGGTCGATCCCCTTCAACACCTCCAGCGGGCCGAAGGCCTTGTGGAGCCCCTGGAGGCGGACGACCGGGCCGTTCCCGCCGGCGTCCACCCGCTCAGCCGGCGTGCCCGCCGGCCCCGCCGCCGAGCTGGAACGAGCCGGCCCGGACGTACCCCTTCGACAGCCGGCGCTCCAGGCGCTGCTGGAAGAACGTGAACACGGTGGTCAGCGCCCAGTACATCGCGGCGGCCAGGATGAGCGCCTCGAACGGACGGAAGTCGCGCGTGCCGAGGAGCTGGGCCCGGCGGAACAGCTCCATCTGCGACACCACCGTGCCCAGGAACGAGACCAGCGCCGAGTCCTTCAGCATGGCGATGAACTCGTTGCCGGTCGGCGGGATGATCACCCGCACGGCCTGGGGGAGGATGACCCGGCGCATCATCTGCCCGTAGGTCATGCCGAGGGCCTGCGCGGCCTCGGCCTGGCCGTGGGCGACCGACTGGATGCCCGCCCGGAAGATCTCGGTCATGTACGCGCCGTAGTTCAGGCCGAGGGCCAGGATCCCGGCCACCAGCGGCTCCAGGATGAGGAGCTCGCCCCACGCGTACCCCATGTTCCGCAGGTTCGAGCCGATCTGGGCCAGGCCCGCGTAGATCAGGAACATCTGCACGATCAGCGGCGTGCCCCGGAAGAACGACACGTAGAAGCCCGACACGCCGAACGCCACCGGGTTCCGAGACAGCCTGGCCAGCGAGCCCAGGATGGCCAGGATCACCGCCAGGACGATGGCGGCCACCGAGAGCAGCAGGGTGAAGGGAACGCCCAGGAAGATGAAGCGGGCGTGCTCGCTCATCCAGGTCAGGTCGAACTGGACCAGGGCGAACATGATCCCCAGCACCGTGAGCACGCCGAGCCAGACCAGGGCCAGCTTCACCCGGAACGGGACGCGGAGGCTGGCCAGCT
>JBOGWD010000145.1:0-1807 GCA_050693275.1 Actinomycetota bacterium
CCCATGCCCCGGGCGCGCTGAGGGAGAGGGAAGCGCGGATAAGCGCCCCACGCCGCTGCCTCCTTCCTGCGACTTGACGTAATGTTCCTTATCGGCGTTTAGCCCAGGGGTGGCGGAGCCGTGTTCCACCCCGGAAGCGCCGTGGGGTGCCGGTCCTGCGAGGGAGGCCGGCGGCGCAGCAGCCGGTCGCGCACGGCCCACACGAACACCTGCCACAGCGCCTCCAGGACGATGGCGCGGGAGATCTTGGAGTGGCCGTGCCGGCGCTCCTCGAAGGTGATCGGGACCTCCCGGATGGCCAGCCCCCGGCGCCACGCCCGGTAGGCCAGCTCGACCTGGAAGGCGTACCCCTCGGAGCGAAGCTGATGGGTCACCAGCTCGCGGAGGGCCTCCCATCGATAGGCCCGGAAGCCGCTGGTGGCGTCGGCCACCGGAAGGCCCAGGAAAAGGCGGACGTACAGGTTGCCGCCCCGGGACAGGACCCGGCGGAGCGGGCTCCAGTTCCGCACCTCCCCTCCCGGCACGTAGCGGCTGCCGATCGCCAGGTGGTTGCCCCGGGCGGCCTCGAGGAGCCCGGGCAGGTCGTCGGGCCCGTGCGAGAGGTCGGCGTCCATCTCCACGACGACGTCGTAGCCTTCGTCGAGCGCCCGGGTGAACCCGTCGATGTAGGCGCTGGCCAGCCCGCCCTTCTCGGGGCGCTCGATCAGGGTGATCCTGGGCTCACGGTCGGCCATCTTGCGGACCAGGTCGCCGGTGCCGTCGGGCGACGAGTCGTCCACGACCTTGACGTCCACCCGTCCCGGAGCCGCCAGGACCCGCTCGACCACGTCCTCGACGGTCTCCCGCTCGTTGTAGGTGGGCAGGATCACGGCCACGCGTGGGTCGTCGGGGAGCGGCCCCGGCTCCCGTGGGCGTGAGCGCCTCGGAGCAAGGTAGACGAGCCCGATCAGGACCAGGAAGGCCAGGGGGAGCCATCCGCCCACGGCGTCGTACGCCGTGGTGTCGGCCGCGGCCGGGAACCGGGCCCGAACGAGGGCCGGCTCGAACAGGCCGGTGCGGACGGCGACCTCGCCCCGAGGGCTGATGACCGCGCTGATGCCCGACAGGGCCGCGTGCACCACCCACCGGCCGGTCTCCACCGCCCGCATCTCCGAGAGGACCACGTGCTGCTCCGGCGCCGCGCTGATCCCGAACGTCGAGTTGTTCGTCGAGACGACCAGGAACCCGGTGTCCTCGGTGACGAAGTCCCGGACCAGGTCGGGGAACGCGTTCTCGAAGCAGATGATCGAGGCGAACTCCCCCACGCCCGGCGCGGTGAACCGCCCCGGTTCGTCCCCGGGCGACAGGTCGGCGCGCACCCGGCGGATGTCCGGGATCCACTCGAGGAACCGGCGACCCGGCACGAACTCGCCGAACGGGAGGAGGTGGTTCTTCGCGTACCGATCGAGGATCCGCCCGTCCGGTGAGTACAGGAGGTTCTCGTTCAGCAGCCGGCCGTCCGGCGTGTCGGTGATCGCGCCCACCAGCGTGGGGACGCCGACCGGGACGATGGCCGACTCGACCACGGGCCCGATGACCTCGTCGGTGGTGGGATCGCGGTCCAGCGCGTTCTCCGGCCAGATGGCCAGGTCCGGCGGGTCGGACGCCAGCTCCAGGTGCAGCCGGGCGTGGTTCTCCGCCACCACGTTGTCCTCGATGATCCGGCTGGCCGTGCCGATCTCCACCGGCACGTTCCCCTGGACCACGGCGACGTCGACGGACGGTCCCTCGGGCTCGGCGAGCGGCACGGCCGCGGGGAGGAAGGCCA
>JBOGWD010000146.1:0-1637 GCA_050693275.1 Actinomycetota bacterium
AGCAGGATCACCAGGTCAGGGAACAGCCCCTGGGTGGCCCACACGTTGAGCGACAGGACGTCCTGCTCGCCGAGTCCCCGGCCCGTGCCCTGATACGCCAGCGAGGAATCGAGGTACCGGTCGCACAGCACGACCTTCCCCTCCTCGAGGGCCGGACGGATCACGTGCGACACGTGCTGGGCCCGACTGGCCGCGAACAGCAGCGCCTCGGCACGCGCGTCCACGGCGCCGTGACCGTGCTGGAGGAGCGAGTTCCGGAGGTTCTCGCCCAGCGAGGTCCCGCCCGGCTCGCGGGTCACCAACACGTCCTGGCCCTGCGACTCGAGGAACTCCTGGGCCAGGCGGACCTGGGTCCCCTTCCCGGCGCCCTCGACCCCCTCGAACACGATGAACGTCCCCCGCCGCTCGGTCTTCCGGAGCCGAGGGAACAGCCGGAGGGGCCTGGGCCGGGTCAGCCGGCTCCTCGACAGCCCGCTCCGGGACCAGATCCCCCCGACGATCATCACCACCGCTCCGACCCATAGCGCCTGGCGGGTCCCCCCGATCTCCCGTCCCCCGATCGTCAGGGTCGGGAACGCCTGGGCCAGCAGCGGGAATCCCGCCAGTGACAGGAACAGCCCCAGCCGGGCCAGCACGGTAAGCGAGCCGAACACCCGTCCACGCAGCTCGTCGGTGACGTTCTCGTGAAGGAGGGTGTACCCCGTGACCCATGTCGCCCCGGCGGTAGCCCCCATCACCACCGTCAACACCGCGGCCAGCGCGACGCTTGGCATGGCCGCCAAGACGACCAGTGAGAAACCGCCCGCCAGGATGGCCAGCGGGAAGAAGGTGTCCTTGTCCAGGAACTTGTAGACCTGGCCCACCAGGGCCATGCCGAGCGCCATGCCCAGCCCGACGGCCGTGACCAGGAACCCCCACGCCGTGGGCCCGCCCATGAGCGTGTTCTGGGCGAAGATCGGTCCGACCGAGATGATCGCCCCCGCGCCGGTGAACGCGAGCACGATGCCGACGGTCATGGCTCGGGCGAAGGCGTGGTCCTTGAGGAACCGGACGCCCTCCCGCATGTCCGCGAACGCCTCGCCGGCCTTCAGCTTCCCTCGCCGGGGCCGGCGCGCGGCCGCGCGGAGCGGGAGGCGGTGGATCATGTACGCGGAGAACGCGAACGTCAGCGCATTCGCCCACAGCGCGATGGCCTGGGGGTTCCGGTCGAAGTACTCGAGGCCTCCCCCCAGCGCGGCGCCGATCCCGGCCAGGGCCGTGTACACGATCCCGCCCAGCGGCAGCGTCCCGTACCCGGTGGCCAGGGCGATCGTGTTGGCATTCGACAGCTGCCGGCGCGGCACGAGGTTCGGGATGATGGAGTCGCGGGCCGGCGTCCACAGGAGCGACAGGCACTCGATAAGGAACGACATCACGTAGATCCACGGCAGGTGAGGGATCAGGACCAGCGTGGCGTACCCCACGCCGCGCCCTACGTCGGAGATCACCATCAGCCGCTTGCGGTCGAACCGGTCCACCAGCACTCCGGCGAACGGTCCGAACACGATCGAGGGCATGAGCCGGGCCAGCATCACGCCGGACACGGCGAACCCGGCGCTGCCTCCGCCGATGCGGGTCACCAGGGCCACCACGGCCAC
>JBOGWD010000147.1:0-7168 GCA_050693275.1 Actinomycetota bacterium
GACGCGGAGCCGAAGAACAGCTGGGACAGGAACCGGGCCAGGCCCAGGGCCACCACGTTGATCACCACGCCGGACACGATGTGGTCCACCCGGAAGGTCACCGTGGCCACGGCGTGGACCATCGAGAACAGGACCCCGGACAGGGCCCCGACGGCCAGCCCGGCCACCGGGCCCCAGTTGATGGCCGCCCAGGCCCCCATGACCGTCCCCGAGATCATCAGGCCCTCCAGGCCGATGTTCACGATCCCCGAGCGTTCGCTGAACAGCCCGCCCAGCCCGGTCAGGTAGATGATCGTGAAATAGGAGAGGCCGATGGCGATGGCCGCACCCAGGTCAAGCAGCGGCACGGGCCTCCCCTTCCTCCTGGCGGATGACCTCCGCCTGCCGGCGAAGCTGGACCCGGCGGGCGATCTCGTAGGCCACGACCACGGACAGGATCAGGAGGCCCCCCATGATCACGGTGATCTCCCGGGGCAGATCGGTGGCCACGGCCACCCCGTCCTCCCCCCGGAACAGGATCCCGAACAGCAGGGCCGACAGGACGATCCCCACCGGGTGGTTGCGTCCCAGGAAGGCCACGGCGATCCCCGTGAAGCCCAGGGTGGTCTCGTAGTTCACGCCCAGGAACCCGGCGTCGCCCAGGAGATAGTTCAGGCCGACGAATCCCGCCAGGGCTCCGGAGATCAGGAACACCTTGAGCTGGACCGCGCCGATCGAGATCCCGCCGGCCTCGGCCGAGCCGGGCGAGGTCCCCACCGCCCGGGCCTCGTAGCCCAGGCGGGTCCGGAACAGGAGGAACCACACCGCCAGGCACGCCACCAGGGCCAGCGGGAACAGCCAGGTCAGGTGGGCGGAGGCGGGGATCTGTTCCTCCAGGCCCAGGGTGGGGGCCAGGGCCGGCATGAGTGCGCTCTCGGGGAACCGGTCGCTGCGAAGGTCGACCAGCCCGGTGTCGGTGGTCCGCAGGGGATTGAGGAGGGCCCAGGCCACCAGGCTGATGGCGATGCCGTTCATCATGATCGTGGTGACCACCTCGTGGGCGCCCGTCTTGACCTTGAGGATGGCCGGGACGAACGCCCAGATCATCGACCCGGCCATGGCGGCCAGGACCACCAGCGGGAGATGGATGGCCGCCGGGAGGTCGAGCCACACCGCGGCCATGGTGCCCGTCATCATCCCCACGATGTACTGGCCCTCCACCCCGATGTTGAACATGCCGCACTTGAACGCCACGGCCACCGCCAGGGCCGAGAAGATCAACGGCGTGGCCTGCTCCAGGACCCGGGCGAAGTCCGAGGCCCGGGCCGTGGAGAACTGCCACAGCGTCGAGTACACGAAGAGCGGGCTCTCCCCGTAGGCCAGGATGATGACGCTGCCGACCAGCCCGGCGAAGAGCACCGCGGCGGCGACGGCCACGGTCTGGACCACCAGCGCGTCGATCCACGGCCGTCGGACCCGGCGCTGGGGGCGGCCCGGCGGCGCGGAGGGCGCTTCGGGGCGGGTGGCCACGGCCATCAGCCTGCCTCCGCCGCCACCCGGCCGCCGGTCATGCCGATACCGATCTCCGTGGGCGGGGCGTCGCTCGTGTACTCGCCGGTGATCCGGCCCTCGTAGATCGTCACGATCCGATCGGACAGCTCGTAGATCTCCTCAAGCTCGGCGGAGATCAAGAGGACCCCGGCCCCGAGGGTCTTCTGCTCCAGGATCTTCCGCCACACGAACTCGATGGCCCCCACGTCCAGCCCCCGGGTCGGCTGATGAGCGATCAGCAGCCGGGGCGTCTCCTCCAGCTCTCGAGCCAGGATCAGCTTCTGCTGGTTCCCTCCGGAAAGGGTGGCCGCCAGCACCTGGATCGAGCTGGCCCGGACGTCGAACGCCTCGATCAGGCGGGCAGCCCACTCCTTGATCTTCCGGATCAGGAGCAGCCCCAGGCGGCTCACCACCCCTGGCTTCGATTGACGGCCCAGGACCGAGTTCTCCCACAGCGTCATGTCCAGGACCAGGCCTCGCTCGTGCCGATCCTCGGGGATGTAGACCACGCCCTGCCGGCGGATCCCGCCCACCGTCTCCCCCGCCACGTCGCGCCCGTCCAGGAGGACCCGTCCGGCGTCGGGCGGCCGGAGCCCGATCAGGGCCTCCGCCAGCTCTCGCTGTCCGTTCCCCTCCACCCCCGCCACGCCCAGGATCTCGCCCGAACGCACCTCCAGGTCCACGCCGTTCACCTTGCCGGCGACCTTCAGGTCCTCGACGCTGAGGACCGCCTCCCCCATCCGAACCTCGGGCTTCTCCAGCCGGAACAGGACGGGGCGGCCGACCATCATCTCGGCCAGCTGCTCCTTCGAGGTCTGTGCGGGGGCCGTTTCCCCCACCACCCGGCCGCGCCGGAGGACCGTGATGCGGTCGGCGACGGCCAGGACCTCGTCCAGCTTGTGGCTGATGAACACCACGGTCTTGCCGTCCGCCCGAAGCTTCCGGAGGTTCTCGAACAGCTCGTTCGCCTCCGAGGGGGTGAGGACCGCCGTCGGCTCGTCGAGGATGAGGAGATCCACCCCGCGGTACAGGGCCTTCAGGATCTCCACCCGCTGCTCCTCCCCCACGGACAGGTCCTCCACCCGGGCAGAGGGGTCCACCGCGAACCCGTAGCTCTCGGCCAGCTTAGTGACCCGCTCCGAGGCCCCGTCGAAGTCGACCACCGCCCCGCCCTCCGCGCCGAGCACGATGTTCTCGGTCACCGTGAACCGGTCGACCAGCACGAAGTGCTGGTGCACCATGCCGATGCCCAAGACGATGGCCTGACGGGGAGTGGCGATCCGCACCTCTCGCCCCCTGACCGAGATGCGTCCCCCCTCGGGCGGGTAGAGGCCGTACAGGATGCGCATCAGGGTCGACTTCCCGGCGCCGTTCTCGCCGATCAGGGCGTGGATCTCTCCCTGGCGGAGCTCCAGGTCGACGCGGTCGTTGGCCACCACGCCGGGGACGCGCTTGGTGATGGCTTCCATGACGACGAGCGGGGCGCTGTCGCGCCCCGCCTCGTCGTGCCCGTTCGTCTGTGCCGCCATCCCCTCCGGCTAGCCCTGTGGCTCCTCCGGCACCGTGATCTCTCCCGCGATGATGGCCTCCTTGGCCCCGTCCATCTCGGCCTTGATCTCGTCGCTCAGCTCGGGGTTGCTGTCGGCGTAGTCGACGCCCTCCTCGGCCAGGCCGAAGACCTGGAACCCGGGCTCGAACGACCCGTCCACCGCGGCGGCGATGGCCTCATACACGGCCGTGTCCACCCGCTTGAGCATCGAGGTCAGGATGTGCTCCTGCTGCTCGGGGTTGTCCGCCAGGACCTCGTACTGGTCGGAGTCCACGCCGATGGCCCACAAGTCGGCGTCGTCGGCCGCGGCGAACAGGCCGAGCCCGGACTGGCCGGCCGCGTGATAGATCACGTCCGCGCCCCCGTCGTACATCGAGTCCGACAACGCCTCGCCTCGCGTGGGGTCGACGAACGCCTGGGTGGAGTCGCCGATGTACTCGACCAGGATCTCGCAGTCGGGACACACGGACTGGACACCGGCCTCGTAGCCGGCCTGGAACTTCTCGATCAGCCCGGTACCCTCCTGGCCGCCGAGGAACCCGACGGTCTGGCTCTCGGTCTGCATGCCGGCGGCGATGCCGACCAGGTACGAGCCCTCGTGCTCCTTGAACGTGAGGTCGGCCACGTTCGTGAGCTCCTCATTCACAAAGTTGGCGAAGCCGTCGACGATGGCGAAGCTCTGGTCCGGATACTCGGTCGCCAGATCCGCGATCCCCTCGGAGAAGGCGAACCCCACACCGACGATCAGGTCGAACCCCTGGTCCGCGAGGTTCACCACGTTCTCGTCGCGGTTCGACCCCGTCTGGTTGGACTCCAGCAGCTCGGTGTTGTCCACCGAGATGAGCCCTTCGTCGATGGCTCGCTGGAGCCCCGCGTTGGCGGCGTCGTTGAACGACTTGTCGCCGAGCCCGCCCACGTCTAGGGCCACTCCGATCCGGACGTCGGCGGCCTCGCCGCCATCGCCATCGCCACCGTTCCCGCCCTCCGGGGTGGCCCCGCCACAGGCCGCGGCGATCAGCGCGAACAGCGACGCCGCCGCGACCAGCCTTCCGGGACGACTGAAACGCATGCTGCCCCTCCCTTCCTCTCGTGCCTCCCTGACCTCTCCAGGCCGCATTCTCCATCCCCCCCGCCGGTCGCGCAACGGCGACCGGGCGGGCTCGGGCGGGGGCGTAGGATACGGCCACCGTGCTCACCGTGGTGGATCATCCCCTGGCCCAGCACCTCCTCACATCGCTGCGTGACCGGGAGACGCCGCCGCCGGTGTTCCGGTCGCTCACCCGCCGTCTCACCCTGACGCTGGTCCTGGAGGCCACCCGGGACCTTCCCACCGCCGCCCGGAAGGTGGAGACGCCCCTGGAGCCGGTGGAGGGCCGAGAGATCCCCTCGCCTCTGGTAGCCATCCCCATCCTCCGAGCCGGGCTGGGGATGCTCGAGGCGGTCACCGACACCTTCCCGGGCGTCGCGGTCGGCTACATCGGACTGGAGCGGGACGAGCGGACGCTCCAGCCGACGTCGTACTACGAGAAGCTCCCCGATCTGGCCGGGAACCATGCCCTGCTCCTCGACCCCATGCTGGCCACGGGCGGATCGGCGGTCCGTGCCTCGACCTCGATCCTGAGCCGGTCCCCGGCCTCGCTGCGGATGGTCTGCGTGGTGGCGGCGCCGGAGGGGGTCCGGGCCTTGGAGGAGAAGCACCCGCAGATCCCGATCTACACCGCCGCGCTCGACCGGGAGCTCAACGAGCACGGCTACATCCTCCCGGGGATCGGCGATTTCGGGGATCGGCTGTACGGAACCGAGCCCTGACCTCCAGGGCGACGCCTGTCTAGCCCTCCCAGCCCTTGGCGATCAGGAAGCCTCTGGCGCGCTCGGCGAAGGGGTAGCGCTCGACCAGGCTCCAGAACCGGGGCGAGTGGGCACGGATCAGCAGGTGGGCGAGCTCGTGCATCACCACGTACTCGCGAACCCACACCGGGTACTCGGCCACGCGGTGGGAGATGCGGATGGTCCCGTCCTCCGGGGTGCAGGAGCCGAATCGGTCGCGCTGGTTGGTCACGAACCGGATCGAGTCCCACCCGAGGCGGCCGTCGAAGTACTCCTCGTTCAGCCGCTCCGCCGTCCCCCGGAGGTTCCGGCGCGCGTTCAGCCGCTCGGCTCGCTCCCGCTCGGTGAGCCTGGTCACCATTCGGTCGACCCACCGCCGTTCCTCGGCGCGGGAGAGCCCCGCCGGGAGGCGGACCACCACCCGGCCTTCCCTGTGCTCGGCGGTGATCGTCTTCCGCCGGCGGGGACTGCGGACGACCTCGACCTTCATACCGGTGGCCGAATCGTAGGAGGGAGCGCCGATAGGGTCAAAGCCGCAGGTCAGGCGGGCTCTTTTTCAGACGTCGAGACCCACGGGTAAGCCCCGCGGGTCTCGGGATCGGTCAGGGATCGGTCAGTACTCGACGTCAAGCTCCTTGATGGCCTGGGGGAGGGTGTTGAACAGCCCCTGGAGCTGCATCAGCTTCATCAGATCACCCTGGATCTTGAGCTTGCCGCTCATGTATGCGGCGGTGGCGTTCAGCTCGTTCTTCGACAGCGCCACCGCCGTGTCGTAGTCCTGGGTAAGGGTGGCCTCGGGGTCGGGGATCTCGCCCAGCGACACCTCGGCCTGCCCGTCCTCCAGCTTGAAGTAGTACTTCGTCTCCTCCGGCGTGGCGATGACCTGCTGGACCTTGAGGGTCTTGCCCTGGGCCTGCTGCTTGAAGGCGTCGTTGGAGTTGACGGCCTCGGTCACGGCCTTGGCCCACCCCTCGGACAGGAACTTGACGGCCACGTGTCCTCCTTCCTGATCGTGCCCGCGGAACAACCTACCGACGGGTCAGTATCTACCCCGCCGTGACCGCCGGTCAATCGGCGGCGCGACGGCTCCGGGCGCCCCGGCGAGACCGACCCCTGGCCCGCTGGCGGGCCCGGAACGCCTCTCGGAACGAGACAACGTCCTCTCGGGCCCACACCCGCCCTCCGGCGAGCTCGGCCAGGGGCTCGGGGAAGGACCGGCGTTTCACGTAGGTGGCCACCCGTCGCTTGTCCCAGCCGAGGAGGTCGGCCGCCTCGGCCACCCCGACGAGCTTCGGAAGGACCTCGACGAAGACCACCGGGGGGCCGGCTTCCCACGACACCGCCGGCATCAGGGCCAGGGCGGCCTGGTGCACCTTCCGGACGCACTCCCGGACGTCCTTCCCGGTCACCTCGATGGGGTGGCCCTCCGCCACGGCACGCCACCGGCCGTCGGGCTCCTGCCGCATGCGGAACGCCACGGACACGTTGACAGCATCATACGGGCGGGCCCGGCGGGGTCAAGCCGGCGGCTTGACCAACACCCAGAGGTCCTCCGCCGGCCAGCTGCGGGCCCACCGGCGAGAGACGTAGTCGTCGTAGGTGGTCGTGGCGTCCTCGGGCGGGCGGAGGTGCAGGAGCCGGTCGATCTCCAGCCCGCCGGCCCGGAACACGTCGATCCACTCGCCGTACGGGAGCTGGAACTGGATGGTCTGCTCGTCCTCCTCGCTCCGCATCCCGAACCACGGGGCGTGGAGTCGCGTGTCCACGCGCTCGGTCTTTGGGTTCCAGCACATGAACAGGAAGGGGCTGGCGATGGCGAAGGCGAAGCGTCCCCCCGGCCGAAGGATCCGGGCCACCTCGGGCACGGTCCGGTGCGGGTCCGCGAAGCCCATGGCCCCGTGGTCACAGAACACCAGGTCGAAGGCGCCGTCGGAGAACGGGAGCTGCTCGGCGCTGCCCTGGACAAGGGGCAGCCGGGGGGCGGCCTCCCGGGCGTGGCGGAGCTGCTGGCCGGAGACGTCCACGCCGACCACCCTGGCGCCGTCCTCCGCCAGGGCGATGGACCACTGAGCCGCCCCGCACCCGAGCTCGAGGACGTCCAGGCCCCGGACCATCCCAAGCGCCCGAACCTCCGACTCGGGGAGCCGCCACACCCCCCAGGCCCGGGCGGTCTCGGCGAGCCGATCGCCGTGCTTCGCCTGGTAGCCGGCGGCCATGAAGTCCCAGGTCTTCCGGTTCTGACGGACGTGGCGGGAGGGCATG
>JBOGWD010000148.1:0-2719 GCA_050693275.1 Actinomycetota bacterium
GAGCCCCAGCCCCGGCGGCGGCCGGACCGCGCCCGTGAGGCTGACCTCGCCGGCGAACGCCGAGCGTGGGGGCGGGGGGACGCCCGTGGCCGCGGAGGCCAGGGCGGCCGCCACGGCGAGGTCGGCCCCCGGATCGTCGACGCGCAGCCCCCCGGCCGTCGCGCCGTACAGCTCGGACCGGGTGAGACGGAGCCCAGTGGCCCGATCGACCACGGCCGCCACCAGGCCGAACCGGCGGGGGTCGAGCCCCGAGACGTGGCGCCGTGGGTGGCCCTCGATGAACGCGGCGAGGCCCTGGACCTCCACGGCCACCGCCCGCCGCCCGGCCGAGACCAGCGCGGTGGCCGCGCCCGCCTCCCCGTCACCCGGAGCGAGCACGTCGCGGGGGTCGACCTCCCGCAGCCCGTCGGCGGCCATCTCGAACCACGCCAGCTCCCCCTCGGGGCCGAACCGGTTCTTGCCTCCGGCCAGCACCCTGAGACCGGTGGCGTCGTCGCCGTCGAAGGCGCACACGGCGTCGACGGCGTGCTCGAGCGTGCGCGGGCCCGCCACGTCTCCGTCCTTGGTCACCTGCCCCACCAGCACCACGGCGATCCCCGCCGACTTGGCCAGCCCGACGAGGGCGTCCGCGCACGCCCGGACCTGCGCCGGGCCACCGGGGAGCGAGGGGAGCGACGGGTCTCGGATGGCCTGGATCGAGTCGACCACCAGGATGGCCGGGGCCGCGGCGTGGCCGGCGTCGACCACGGGTTGGAGCTCGCGGCCGGGAACGAACGAGAGCAGATCGGGAGGGACGCCCAGCCTCCGGGCCCGGGAGGCCACCTGGCCCCGCGACTCCTCCCCCGAGGCCACCAGGCAGGACCGACCCCCCTCCGCCACGTGCCGGACGACCTGGAGGAGCAGCGTGGACTTCCCGATCCCGGGCTCTCCGGCGACCAGCGCCACGGACCCCGGGACCAGTCCCCCGCCGAGGACCCGGTCGACCCCCTCGAACCCGGTGCCGATGCGTGGCTCGGGTGGGTCGTCAGCCGTATTCAGTGGCTCGACGGCCGCCGCACCCATCCGGGGAGGCCCGTGGTCGCCGATGGAGCCCCACTCGCCGCACCCCGGACAGCGGCCCACCCACTGGGCCACTTGCTGCCCGCACGAAGCGCACGACAGGACCTGGCGCACCTTCCCCACGGCGAGAGACGGTAGCAGCGGGGTCTGACAGAGAGATGAGGGCGGCCGACGGTCGGCCTACCGCGTCACGCTGTCGAGGAGGCGGCGGGAGGCCACGGCCACCTCGTCGACCGCCGCGTCGAACGCCTCGGCGTTGCGACGGGACGGCTCCCGGAACCCACTCACCTTCCGCACGTATTGGAGGGCCGCCTCGCGGACCTCGTCCTCCGAGGCCGGCCCGTCCGGCCCGCGGAGTCGCTTGATGCTTCGGCACATGATCCGAGGATAGCGCGCTATGCCTCGCCGGCCTCGATCGCCTCGACCCGGTCCCGCCCGGCCTCCCCGCAGAGCTCGACCAGCCGGACCCCCCCGCCCTCCAGCCGCTCCCGCACGCGCCGACGGACCGCACCGAGCCGCCGCTGGAGGGCCCGGCCCGGACAGGCCGTGTCCGCGAGCTCGAGGTGGCCCCGAATGGTCCGCACCCCGACCTCATGGCGCTCCACCGCCCAGGCCAGGACGTCGACGAGCGCCCGGACCTGCGCCGGGGAGGGTCGCTGCTCCTGGAAGTTCCCCTCGCACATGACCAGCAGATGGCCGCGCGGGTCGTAGTTCGTGGCCGTGTCCCCGACCGCCCACCGCGGGCGTCCCTCGTATACGTTGCCGTTCCGGTCGATCAGCAGGTGGTAGGCGATGTCCGACCATCCCCGGTCCTGGTGCGCCGCCTGATGCGAGCGGAGCCGCGAGGGGGCCAGCCGGTTGTTCCGGAGCACGACGGCGCTGTGGTGCACCGTGATCCGACGGATCCGGTGTCGTCGGAAGCCGCCCGTCGGCCTGCGGGCTTCCCAGGCCCGCCGACAGATCACCTCGAGCGTTCGCTGGGCGGCGGCTGCCCGGACGGGAACGGCGACGGCGCCCACGAGACCGCCCAGCCAGCCGAGGAAGCGCCGCCGGGACAACCGCACGGGCCCACCCTACCCCGAGGATGCCGAGAGCCCGGCGACCTTTCGGCTGCCGGGCTCCTCGGCCTTACCGTCCGCAAGCGTCCCAGCGGACGGGGTCGGGACGTCGTACTTCCCGCGCGTGACGGGCTCGAACCCTCCTACGACTCCTGGCCGGCCAGCTCCACCGGTGGCGTCTCGGGAGGCCGGGAGGCCGCCTCGAACACGACCTCGCCGTCCCGGGCATCGACGATGATCGTCTGGCCCGCCGTGAACTCCTTGTACAGGATCTTCTCCGACAGCGGGTCCTCGACCATCCGCTGGATCGTCCGGCGCAGCGGCCGGGCGCCCAGCGCGGGGTCGTAGCCCTTCTCGGCCAGGACGTCCTTGGCCCGGTCGGTGAGCTCGATGTCCACGTCCTTCGCCTGGAGCTGCTCCTCGACCCGGCGGATCATCAGGTCCACGATCATCTTCACGTGCTCGCGGGTGAGCGAGTGGAACACGATGACCTCGTCGATCCGGTTCAGGAACTCGGGACGGAAGGAGCGCTTCAGCTCCTCCATCACCTTGTCCTTCATCTTCTCGTAGGTGACCTCCGCGTCCCCGCCAGGCGAGAACCC
>JBOGWD010000149.1:0-5391 GCA_050693275.1 Actinomycetota bacterium
GCGACGACGGCCGAGAGGCGGTTCCGCGCCGGATCGACGGTGAGATCGAGCGAGTAGTGGGAGACGTCGTATCCGCCATTGCCCAGGAACGGGAGCACTGGATCGCCGAGGCCGGCCGAGCCCGGGGAGTCGCCGAGGTCAGGACACCGTGCCCCCTCGTCGGCGACAGGGCGTTCGCCCGGCGAGGTGCAGCTCCCCAGCACAAGGGCCAAGGCGATCCCGCCGGCGCGAGAGGGCACATCCTGGCTCATCATCTCCGCCGTTCGACGCGCGGACAAGGGTACCTCGATCGGTCGACATTCCCCACCAGGTCGTTGAACGGTCCTCGAGGCGACCAGATAATGCCTTTGCCGCTCGATGTTGGCGAAAGGAGGCGGCATGGCTGTGGACCTGCCCCAGCTGAAGCGCGGACTCTTCGGGTACCGCCCCAAGATCGTCCGGCTGATCCTCACCGGCCGCGAGATCATGTTCGCCAGGGTGTGGCAACGCCTGGCACGGACCGAGGCCGAGCTCGCTCAGACCCGAGCGGATCTCGAGGCCAGCCGCCAAGAGAATCAGCAGCTCGCCGAGCGGGCACGTCTGGCCGAGGAGGAGCGGAGCCGGCAGCGCGACAAGACGGAGTCGGCCCGGGCCCAGGTGGCTGAGCTGGAGGCGGAGATTGGCGTCCTTCGGAGCCGCGTCCAGACCCTCGAGGCCGAGGCGGCTGACGACGGGGCCGAGTCCTCCGAGCAGGCGCTTTCGGCCGTCCTCGAATCCGCGGAGCTGGCCTTCGCCGGGCTCGTCGAGAGCGCCCGTCAGCGGAACGAGGAACAGCTCCGCGAGGTCGACGCCGCCCGTCGGGAGCTCCAGGCCGAGATGGACCGACTTGCCGCACGGCGAGCGGACCTCGAGACGCTTCTCAGCTCGGTCCAGGAGACGATCGCCCAGGCCCGCGCCCCGGTCCAGGAAACGCCGGAACGGCTGCGGGATGCCCCGACGATCGATGCGACGTCGCCCGGCGTGACGTTGACGGTCCACATCCCGGAGGCCTCGAACGGATCCAATGGTGCCACGGCCCGGGAGGATCTCGCGGCGATCCAGGAGATGTATGGCTCCCGCTAGTCGACGCGGCCAAGCCTCGACTCCGAGGATGGTACGGCACGATGAAGGGATCCCCGACTGGGTGACGGGAGCCGAGGCGAGGTTCCTGACAGGCGATCCCCCGGAGATCCTCCGCCGGAAGGTCACGTCCGGGCGAGTGGCGCTGTTCAGACCGTTCGGCCCCGGACACCGGATCGTTTTCCTGCGGACCGCCGACCTCATCGGCGACACGACGAGGTAAGCGCCGCCGGGGGGCTCCTCCGCTCGACCGTGATCGCAATCGCCCTCGGACTGGTCCGGGCCACCCATCCGCTGCCGGCGGTCGCGGTGACCGCGCTGGTCGGCGTCCTGGCCGCGGCTCGGGAGGCGACCGGGGCGACGCTCGGCTGGATCGTGGCATCGACGGCGCTGGGGCAGGCCTCGGTGGGATGGTCGAACGACTACCTGGATCTGGGTCGCGACGCGGCCGCCGGGAGGACCGAGAAGCCGCTGGTATCCGGGGAGGCAGCGCCGGGAGCCGTCCTCGGCGCCGCCATCGCGGCGCTACCCCTCTCCGTGGCGCTGTCCACGCCGGTCGGACTGCCGGAGGCCGGAGTGATGCTGGCGGGGGTCGGGTCCGCCTGGGCGTACAACCTGGTGCTGAAGGCCACCTCGCTGTCCTGGCTCCCGTACGCCGTGTCCTTCGGGCTGGTCCCCGTCTACGTGTGGCTGGCCACCCCGTCGGGAGACCTTCCGCCGTCGTGGATCGTGGCCGGCGGGGCGATGGTGGGGGTGGCCGCCCACCTGCTCAACGTGCTGCCCGACCTCGAGGCCGACCGCGCCGGGGCGGTCCGGGGCCTTGCCCACCGTCTCGGCGTTCGCAGCTCGCTGCTGCTGGCATGCGGGCTCTTGCTCGGGGTCCTGGGCCTGCTCCTGGCCCTCGGCGGTCCCGTGGATCCGGGACGAGCGGGCTCGGCGAGCCTGGCCGCGGGCATCATCGCCGGGGTGGCGTGGGCCGGGCTGCGGGGGCGAGGCCGGCTGGGATTCCAGATCACGATCGCCGCGGCCGGGGCGATCGTGCTCCTGCTGGTCCTGTCTCCGAGCGTGATCCGGTCCTGACCCAGGCCGCGGAGGGAGGCGCGTACCGGAGGACGGTCTGGACGGCCCGTCCCCACCAGGTCCCGCCGAAGCCGGCAGTGAGGGGGGCCGTGCCGCTGAAGACGAACGCGGCCGCCCGCAGCGGCGGCGACCCCGCCACCGTGGCGAGGGCCAGCAGCCCGACCAGGTGCCAGGGGAGGAACCACGGGGTCACCGCCAGGTACGCGGCGAAGGCCGCTGTGGCCGCCGGCCAGGGGTCCTCGGCGAAGCCGGGACGCCGGGCTACGATGGCGGTGACCGTCACGATGACGGCCAGGCCCGCCAGGCGAACCGTCCACGCCGCCGCGTCGGCCGGGAGCGCCACGTCGAGGGCCAGCTGTGCGGTACCGCCGAGCGACGATGACGCCTCCGTTCCGATCCGGCCGAGCCCCGAGAGGGACTCCGGCCCCACCCAGAACGGTGCCCAGGCCAGGATCCCCGCCCCGGCGGACGCGGACGCCGCCCGAGCGACCACCGGGATGGAGCGCCGGGCCAGCGCGAGCAGATAGACCACCAAGACCAGCCCCGCGTACGCCTTGATCAGCGTGGCCCCGGTGAGGAGGAGGGCGGCGGCCTCCGGTCGCCCGCGTCGGTCCGCCGCGAGAGCCCAGAGCAGCCCGGCGGCGACCGCGACGTCGGCGTGCCCCCCGAGTGGCAGCGACACGATGACCAGAGGGTTCCACCCCACCAGGAGCAGGGCCCGTGCCGGGTCCAGCTCCCGGTCGCGAGCGGTCCGGACCAGGCCGCCGACCGTTGCCGCGCCGAGGCCCGCCACCAGCGCCTTGGCGAGCGCGAAGGCGACGGGGAGGCTGGCGCCGGCCAGCCACGCGGGGCCGGCCGTGGCCATCGTCCACAGGGGACCGTACACCGTGGGCTGTCCCGGCCACCGCATCCAGGCGAACCACTGGTCGGAAGCGAACCGGAGCGGGAGGTCGACGTAGGGGTTCGAGCCGTGGACGGCCCACATCTTCCCGTAGAAGAGGTAGGCGTACAGATCCTGGGACTGGGAGAGGGCGGCCGGGAGCACCAGCGCGTGGAGGACGATGGTGCCGCCCAACGCCCACCGGAGCCGGATCCCTCGGCGGGCCGCCCACACGGCCAGGGCGTACGGCCCGAATGCCCCCACCACCAGGAAGCTGTACGCCTGCGTCGTTCCCGGAGGGCGGGGCCGGTACGCCGGCCCGGCGTCGAGGAACGGCCGGATCAGGAAGAACGCGGCGAAGGCCACGAGCCCCATGAACCCGATGGCCAGGGCGCGGCGCGGGGTCACGCCGCCGGCGAGACGTGTCCGCACGATCGGCAGATCACCTCGCCGAGCGTGACGGACAGTCGAGTGCTGCCACAGGACGAACAGGTGTCCAGGGAGGCCTGCCAGTCGGGGCGGTCGGCCTGGCACCGAGGACAAACCAGGACCTGTCGACCGCCGCGCACCCCCCGGACCCAGGGCGGCTCACGCTTGTCAGGGTCGTAGGTGGGGCGGCCGCAGACCACGCACGACGGCGCCTCGGCCATCGCGGGGAAGGATACCCGGGCCAACACGGTTGGGTATGGCAAGATGCGCGACGTGACCGCGGACATCGAGCGACTGAAGCGGGCCACCGTGTTCTCGGTGCTCTCCGATGAGCAGCTCGGGAGGATCGCCCAGGCGGCGACCGAGACCGAGCACCCCCAGGGCGACGCGCTCACGGAACAGGGCGTGATCGGCCATCGCTTCCACCTCATCCTGGAGGGGCACGCCGAGGTGGAGCGGGACGGCGAACGGATCGCCGAGGTGGGTCCGGGGGACTTCGTCGGCGAGCTCGGTCTGCTGGGCGGCGGCCCGTCGACGGCCACGGTTCGATGCACCAAGCCGATCCGCTGCCTGACACTGCGGCGGGAGGTGTTCTGGGAGGTCCTGGAGGCCGAGCCGGCCATCGCGCTGCGGATCCTCGAGGTGGTCAGCCGGCGGATGGTCCAGGAGCTGCGGGCCGACGCCGGCCACAACCTCGGCCGTTGACGGCAGGAAGGGCCGGGCGTACCATCGAATATGTTACCGACGAGTAGGTAACTCACAGGAGGAGCCATGCGCGAGGCGGTCTTCGTCGAGGCGGTCCGGACGCCGGTCGGCAAGAACGGCGGGAAGCTGTCGGGCTGGCACCCGGTGGACCTGCTGGCCGAGGTGCTCAGGGCAGCGGTGGAGCGATCCGGGATCGACCCGGCCCGGGTCGACGACCACATCACCGGCTGCGTGTCCCAGACCGGCGAGCAAGCCATCAACATCGCCCGGAACGGCTGGCTGGCCGCCGGGCTCCCCGAGGAGGTCCCCGCGGTCACCATCGACCGCCAGTGCGGGTCGAGCCAGCAATCGGCGCACTTCGCGGCCCAGGGGGTCATGACGGGCGCGTACGACATGGTGATCGCCAGCGGCGTGGAGCACATGACCCGCGTGCCGATGGGCATCACCGCGCAGCAGGGTCCGGGGTTCCCGTTCCCGCCCTCGCTCATGGATCGGTATGAGGGCGGGCTGGTCCCCCAGGGCGTGTCCGCGGAGATCATCGCGGAGCGATGGGATCTTTCCCGCGGGCAGCTCGACGACTTCGGCGCCAGGAGTCACGAGCGGGCCGCCCGGGCCACCGAGGAGGGCCGGTTCCAGAAGGAGATCCATCCGATCAAGGTCGAGGGCGAGAGCGGCAGCGAGCTGTTCGAGCGGGACGAGGGGATCCGGTACCCGGTCGACCGCGACAAGATGGCGTCGCTCCCGACGCCGTTCAAGGAGGACGGCGTGGTCACGGCAGGCAACTCCAGCCAGATCTCGGACGGCGCCGCGGCCGTCGTCATCGCCAGCCGGGAGACGGCCGAGGAGCTCGGGCTCCGGGCGCGAGCCCGGTTCCACGCGTTCGCGCTCTCCGGGGTGGACCCGATCACGATGCTGACGGGGCCGATCCCGGCCACGCAGAAGGCCCTGGCCAACGCCGGCCTAAAGCTGGAGGACATCGACGTGGTCGAGATCAACGAGGCGTTCGCCTCGGTGGTGCTGGCGTGGAAGAAGGAGCTCGGGATCGCCGACGACTGGTTCGAGGAGCACGTGAACCCGAACGGCGGGGCCATCGCCCTGGGGCACCCCCTCGGGGCCAGCGGGGCCAAGCTCATGACCACGCTGCTCCACGAGCTGGAGCGTCGCGGGGCCCGGTGGGGCCTCCAGACGATGTGCGAGGG
>JBOGWD010000150.1:0-1396 GCA_050693275.1 Actinomycetota bacterium
ACCACGCCCGAGACCTCAGGACCAGGACCGCGGGCGGCGCTCGGGGACGCGTCCTGGAGGTCGGCGCGGGCACCGGCTTCAACTTCCCGTATTACCCGGAGAACGCGGACGTGGTGGCCACCGAGCCGGACCCGGAGATGCTTCGGCTGGCCGAGCCTCGAGCGCGCGAGCACGGGATCGACCTCCGCCCCGCCCCGGCGGAACGCCTCCCCTTCCCCGACGGGTCGTTCGACACGGTCGTGGCGACGGGGGTCCTGTGCGCCGTCGACGACCCGGCTCGGGCACTGGAAGAGGTCCATAGAGTGCTGCGACCGGGGGGTGAGCTTCGGTTCAGCGAGCACGTCCGGGCGGAAGGTGCGGCTCGCCGCCTGATGCAGCGGAGCCTCGACCCCATCCACTACCGGCTGTTCCGCTGCCACATCGGCCGGGACACCCTCCTGCTGTTGCGGGAAGCCGGCTTCGAGATCGAGGACCTCGACCATCCTCGACACGCCGACGTGCTCGGCGTGGCCCGCAAGCCGTAGCGGTTACCAGCCGCGGGTCTGGAGGAGGCCCTCCTCGCCGAGCTTGGCGATGTCCAGGCCGCGCATCGGCTCACCGAGTCCCCGGGACACCTTGGCCAGGATGTCCGGGTCCTGGTAGTAGGTGGTGGCCTCCACGATGGCCCGGGCCCGCGAGGCGGGGTCGGCCGACTTGAAGATGCCCGAGCCGACGAACACCCCGTCGACGCCGAGCTGCATCATGAGGGCGGCGTCGGCCGGAGTGGCCAGGCCGCCGGCCGCGAAGTTGACCACGGGGAGCGACCCGGTCGAGGCGACCCGGCGAACCAGCTCCAGCGGCGCCCCGAGCTCCTTGGCCGCCGAGACGAGCTCGTCGCCGCGCGTGCCCTTCAGCCGGGACATCTGCGAGGTGATGGTCCGGACGTGGCGGACGGCCTCGACGACGTTCCCCGTGCCGGCCTCGCCCTTGGTCCGGATCATGGCGGCGCCCTCGGCGAGCCGCCGGAGGGCCTCCCCGAGGTCCCGGGCCCCGCACACGAACGGCACGGTGAACCCCCACTTGTCGATGTGGTGGGCCTCGTCGGCGGGGGTGAGCACCTCGGACTCGTCGATGTAGTCGACCCCCAGGGCCTGGAGGATCTGGGCCTCGACGAAGTGGCCGATCCGGCACTTCGCCATCACCGGGATCGACACGGCGTCCACGATCTCCTGGACCTTGGTGGGATCGGCCATGCGAGCCACGCCGCCCTCGGCCCGGATGTCGGCCGGTACCCGCTCCAGGGCCATCACCGCCACGGCCCCGGCCTCCTCGGCGATCGTGGCCTGCTCGGCGGTGGTGACGTCCATGATCACGCCGCCCTTGAGCATCTCGGCCAGCCCGGACTTGACCCGGAAGG
>JBOGWD010000151.1:0-6219 GCA_050693275.1 Actinomycetota bacterium
GACCTCCCTTGGCCGCCGCCCGGGCCCGCTCCCGCTGCTCGGCCATGAGCCGCTCGAAGGTCCCGGTGTCCACGTCGAGCCCCTGCTCCTCCGCGAGCTCGGCGGTGAGCTCGATGGGGAACCCGTACGTGTCGTGATAGAGGAACGCGGCTTGCCCGGGGAACTCCTTCCTCCCCTCGGCCTTCAGACGGTCGACCTCGTCGCCGAACAGGGCCAGCCCCTGCCGCAGGGTGACCCCGAAGTGCTCCTCCTCGCTGGAGGCAACCTGGAGCACGAACGCCTTCCGCTCCTCCAGGTCGGGCCAGGCCCCCCCGAGGACGTCGACCGTCCCCCCCACCAGTGGGGCCATCACCGGGCCCTCCACCCCGAGCCGCCGGGCGTGCGACACGACGCGGCGGAGCATCCGCCGGAGGACGTAGCCCCGGCCCTCGTTGGACGGCACCACCCCGTCGGCGATCAAGAAGGTCACCGCCCGGCCGTGCTCGGTGAGGATCCGGAGCGAGAGGTCGTCCCGCTCGTCACGGCCGTAGCGCCGGGCGGTGGCTGCCTGCGCCGACTCCAGGATCGGCGCGAACAGGTCGGTCTCGAACACCGAGGGCACGTCCTGCAGAACGACGGCCACCCGCTCCAGCCCCGACCCGGTGTCCACGCCCGTGGTGGCCAGCTCCCCCAGCAGGTTGTAGTCATCGTCCCGCTCGTACTGCATGAACACGAGGTTCCAGATCTCCAGGAAGCGCTCCTCGTCCACGGCCGGGCCGCCATCCGGGCCGTACGACGGGCCCCGGTCGACGAAGATCTCCGAGCTCGGCCCGCACGGCCCGGCCACGCCCATCGACCAGAAGTTGTCGTCCATCCCCCGGCGGACGATGCGGTCGGCCGGAAGGTACGCCCTCCACAGCTCCTCGGCCTCGTCGTCCTTCTCGTACACGCTGGCCCAGAGCCGGTCCGCCTCGAGCCCGTAGCGCTCGGTGACCAGCTCCCACGCGTGGGCGATGGCGCCCTCCTTGAAGTAGTCCCCGAAGGAGAAGTTGCCGAGCATCTCAAAGAAGGTCAGGTGCCGGTTGGTCTGGCCCACGTTCTCGATGTCCGTGGTCCGGAAGGCCTTCTGGACGGTGGCGGCCCGGGGGTACGGCGGCTCCTGCTGGCCCAGGAAGTACGGCTTGAACTGCACCATGCCGGCCGTGGTGAGCAGCAGGGAGGGGTCGTTCGGGATCAGCGAGGAGGAGGGAACCACGGTGTGGCCTCGTTCCTCGAAGAAGGACAGGAACCCACGACGGATCTCCGAGCCGTCCATCGAGGCCAGTGTAGCGGCGGGCAATCAAGGGAGGGGGTGGACGCCCCGATACCCACGGAAGAGAACACGCGAGATGGACATGGACGCCACACACGGTTCCGAGCCGTCGGCGGATGCCGGCGCGCCCATCCCCAACCGGGATGTGCTCGAGGCCTTCCTGGACCAATCCAGCGAGGGCGTCCTCGTCACGGACGACGAGGGCCGCATCGCCATGATCAACGCTCCGGCCGAGCAGCTGTTCGGCTACGAGCGCCGGGAGCTGGTGGGCCAACCCGTAGAGACGCTGCTTCCCGCCGGGCTCCCCTCCCGGGCCCTGGAGAGCCAGGGCGCCCCCGCCGATCGGCGGTGGCGCGAGGCCGAGCTCAACGCACTCGGCCGGCACAAGGACGGGTCCGACCTGTCGGTGCACGTCAGCGTGACCTACCCCGCGGACCCCGGTCGGTTCGCCGCCACCGTGTTCCTTCGGGCGGCCGTCCGGGACGAGGCCCTGCGGGCCCCCGCGGGCGGCGGCGAGGCGGTGCTCGGGGACGGGCAGCCCTCGGCACCGGCCGCGGCGGCTCCGATGGGCTCGGCGCCGCTGCACGACCGGCTCACCGGGCTGCCCAGCGAGGTCCTGTTCATGGATCGGCTGAGCGTGTCCCTGGCCGGATCGGCCAGGAAGTCCTCGATGGTCGCGGTGCTGCTCCTCGACATCGATCGCTTCCGGCTGGTGAACGACAGCTACGGCACCGAGATCGGCGACCGGATCCTGGTCGGGGTGGCCGAACGGCTCTTCGGGATCCTCCGACCGGGCGACTCCCTGGCCCGGGTCGGCGAGGACGAGTTCGCCATCCTGTGTGACGACATCGCCAAGACCGAGGGCGCGGCCACCATCGCCGAGCGGGCCCACGCCGCCGTGGCGGCTCCCTTCGCCTTCGACGGGGAATCCGTGTCGATCACCTCGAGCCTCGGGTACGCCGTCGGATCGGGTCAGCTCAACTCGCCCGAATCGCTCACCAGGAGGGCCCAGGAGGCGCTGGATCGGGCCAAGGACAGGGGTCCGGGGTTCGTCCAGTCCTTCGATCAGCCTCGCGCCGCCGAGGCCGCTCCCACCGAGTCGGCGTCTCCCGCTCCACCCGAGACGCTCGACGAGCCCGAGAAGCCTCCCGAAGCCCAGCCGGTCGGGGCGATGGCCGCCGCCGAGCCGCTCTCTCAGGCCGCGGCCGAGTCCGAACCCCTCCCGGGCCCCGGCCCCGCGCCGGCACCCGCCGCGATCGCCGCGACTGATGGCGAAAGCCCCCTGTTGGGGGCCCTCCAGCGAGGCGAGTTCCGGCTCGCCTATCAGCCGATCATCCACCTCCAGACCGGCGGGATCGCCGGGGTGGAAGCGCTGCTGCGCTGGCAGGATCCCGCCCGCGGACTGGTGTCCCCCGGCGACTTCATGGCCGAGGCCGAGGAGACGGGGCTGATCCAACACATCGGGGCCTGGGTGCTCAGGGAGGTGTGCCGGGACGCCGAGCGGCTCCAGGCCGCGAGCCCGGATGGCGCCCCGCTGATGCTCTCGGTGAACCTGTCCGCCCGCCAGCTCGAGGCTCCCGATTTCGTCGACCTCGTTCGGGGGATCCTGGCCGGTTCCCGGGTGGATCCCGGCACCTTCTATCTGGAGATCGGCGAGAGCAGCGTCATGGATGACACCGATGCCACCTCAGCCGTCCTGGGGGAGCTGCGGGCCGTCGGGGTGCGGATGAGCATCGACGACTTCGGGACCGGGTTCTCCTCGCTCCTCCACCTCAACCGGTTCCCCATCGACTTCCTCAAGGTGGACCGCTCCTTCGTGGAGGGGCTGGACCGGGACCCTGGCGCCGCCAACATCGTCACGGCCGTGATCAGCATGGCCCACGCGTTGGGCATGCCCACGATCGCCGAGGGCGTTGAGACCGCGGAGCAGCTGTACACGCTCCGCCGACTCGGCTGCGACTACGCCCAGGGGTACCTGTTCGCCCGCCCCCAGGTGCTGGCCGACGTCCTCGAGCTGCTGGCCACGAACCCGACCTGGTAGACCGTTCTCACCGACGCGGCTCCCACGAGAAGAACAGCACGGCCAGGACTACGCCCGCCACGCCCCAGGCACCCAGGATCAGCAGGTCCTCGCCCCGCAGCCCGCTCCCCGTCGGCGAGAAGGCGGCGGCCTGCATCGCCTTGGCGAAGTGGTACGGGGGGAACACCTCGGCCACGGTCACGTACCACGCGTTCGGGTCCTGGAGGGGGATGAAGATGTCCGAGACGAACAGCAGCGGCAGGATCGAGGCGTTGACGACCGCCGGGGAGGCGTCGGCGTTCGGGATCACGGCCGTGAGCGCCAGACCCAGGGCGGAGAAGGACGCCGCCCCCACGGCGATCGTGAGCAAGAACGCCGGGAGCGTATCGGTGGGAACCTCCGCACCGTAGAAGAGCGACCCGAAGGCCACCACGATGGCCACCAGCAGGAACGCCACCAGGATGGCGTGCACGATCCGGCCGAACATGAACGCCCAGGCCGGAAGGGGCGTGCCCCGGACCCGCTTCAGCACCCCCAGGTCGCGGGCGAACGCCACGCTGATGGCCAGGTTCGTGTACGTGGCGGTGATGATGCTGAACGTGCCGATGGCGCCCACGTAGAACGTCGACGTGCTGATCTCCTGGCCGAACAAGCGGAGGGTGTCGTTCCCGAAGATCGCAGTGAAGATCACCAGGAACATGAGGGGGAAGGCGAACGTGAAGAACGCGGAGGCCGGGTTCCGCCAGAAGGCCTTGTTCGTGTACCGGACCTGCCGGAGCGCCAGCCCCAGGTCGCTCATCGCTCGCTCCCCGACTCGGCTCCGGTGATCTCCAGGTACACGTCCTCGAGCGTCGGGCGGGCGACCTCGAGGCTCTCCAGCCGGATCCCCCGCTCGAGGGCCCAGGCGGTGAGCTCGTGGAGGTCACGGGTGGGGTCGTCGGTACGGACGGTCACCGATCCCCGGTCCCGGGTGGAGCTCGACCGGAGCCGCTCGGGGAGGTCCTCGGCCTCGGGGACCTGGAACCGCACCATGGTGGCCGCCGTGTCCCGCCCGGCCAGCGAGGCGGGCGGCCCCCGGGCCACGATCCGCCCGCTGGCGATGATGGCCACCTCGTCCGCCAGGTTCTGGGCCTCGTCCATGTAGTGCGTGGTCAGCAGGATGGTCTTCCCCAGCGCCTTCAGGTTCCGGACGAGGTCCCAGGCGCCCCGCCGGGCGGCGGGGTCGAAGCCGGTGGTGGGCTCGTCCAGGAAGAGCAGCCGCGGATCGCCGGCCAGGGCCACGCCCACGTCGAGCCGCCGCTGCTGCCCCCCCGAGAGCTTCCCGACCCTGGCGTCGCGCTTCTCGGTCAGGCCGACGACCCCGATCACCTCGTTGAGGGGGCGGGGGTCCCGGTAGAAGCGGCGGTAGAGCTCGATCGTCTCGGCCACCGTGAGGTACGGGTCCACCCCCACCGACTGGAGGACGATCCCGATCTGCGCCTTCATGGCCCGCTCGCCCCTGGCCGGATCGAACCCCAGCACCGACACGCGGCCCGCGCTGGGCGTCCGGAAGCCCTCGCAGATCTCCACCGTGGTGGTCTTGCCGGCGCCGTTGGGACCGAGGAGGGCGAACACCCGGCCGTCGGGAACCTCGAAGCTGATGCCCCGAACCGCCTCGACGTCGCCGTACGACTTGCGAAGGCCCTCGACGACGATGGCGCTCACGCCGTAGGGCGGGTGGGCGTCGGCCGGTCCGGCGGGCCGTCGCCCACGGAGGCCCGGATCTCGGCCTCCTTCCTCGCCGCGGCCTTCCGGCCCTCCTCGACCGAGACCCGGACGAGCTCCATGACGCCGCCGAGCCGCTCGGCGGCGCGGGCGGCCACGTTCTCGGGCGTGAGCTTCTCGCGCTGGCGCCGCAGCCACCGCGATCCGTAGAAGGCGGCCGCCACGCCGACGCCGATCCAGAACAGGCGCTTCACCGCGACCCCCGGAACCGACGGAGGGCCTGCTGGGCCCCGTAGCCGTACGAGATCCCCTTGATCAGCGGCGTCGACACGAACTGGTCCACCAGGCCGCTGATCCGCTCCACGGTCCTGGTGACGTTGCCCACCGACACCAGGAGGTCGTCCGAGTGCTCGAGGTTCTTGTTGAGCGTGATGACCGAGGTCCGGACCTCGCCCAGTAGCGGAACCGTCTCCTGGCGGATCCCATCGATCAGGGTCCTGGTGGTCGTCAGGACCTTGAACAGGCCGAAGGACACCACGACCAGCACCAGGACCAGGACGGCCCAGGCCACCGCGGCGATGATCGCCGCCCATTCAGCGATGGACAGGGGCCCTCCTCACGAGCGCCGATTCTCCCACGGGCGGCCCCGGGCGGGCCAGCCTCACTCGGCCTCCTCGCCCTGGTCCGACGGCTCGTAGTACCGCTTCCCCTCGAACCGGGCCGGCCGGTGCTCCTGTTCGATCGTGTGCCCCGGATAGTCGTGCGGGTACTTGTAGCCCTTGCCGTGCCCGAGCTTCCGGGCCCCGGGGTAGCGCGTGTCGCGGAGATGGAGCGGAACGGGGTCGGCGGACGCCGCGTCTGCCTGGGCCCTCCCGATGGCGGCGATCACGCTGTTCGACTTCGGGGCCCTGGCCAGATAGATGACCGCGTGGGCCAGGTTGATGGCAGCCTCGGGCAGGCCCACGTACTCGACGGCGTGCGCGGCGGCCGTGGCCACCACCAGGGCCCGGGGATCGGCCATCCCGATGTCCTCGGAGGCGTGGACCACCATCCGCCGGGCGATGTACCGGGCGTCCTCCCCGGCCTCGATCATCCGGGCCAGCCAGAACAGCGCCGCGTCGGGATCCGAGCCGCGGATCGACTTGATGAACGCGGAGATGACGTCGTAGTGGGCGTCGCCCTGCCGGTCGTACACCACGGCCTT
>JBOGWD010000152.1:0-16795 GCA_050693275.1 Actinomycetota bacterium
CCGAGACGCTGCCCGGGAAGCCCTCGAACTCGAACGTCCAGACGATGCGCTCCGGGCGGACGATCTGGCGGTACTCGCCGTGAAAGGCGTACTCCTCACCGTCGGGGCCTCGGTGCACGATCCGCCACGCCCCGCCCGGGCGGAAGTCCACCTGGCAGCTGATGATCTCGTAGCGCCTTGGGCCCCACCAGTGCGACAGGTGCTCGCAGGAGGTGTGGGCCTCGAACACCAGGTCGCGCGGCGCCTCGAAGACGCGGGTCATGACGATCTCCCGGTCCGACGGCGTCGTCACCGTCAGCTGGTTGCTATCGCTTCCGCCCATCGCCCTTCTCCTTTCCTCGTCCCTGGAGCTGGTCCAGGTACTGGTCCAGCCGGTCGTAGCTCTCCTCCCAGAAGCGCCGGTAGCCCTCGGTCCACTCGGCCACCTCCTTGAGCGGCCCCGCCTCGAGTCGGGCGGGCCGCCACTGCCGCTCCCGGCCCCGGGCGATCAGCCCAGCCCGCTCCAGCACCTTCAGGTGCTTCGAGACAGCCGGCAGGCTCATCTCGAACGGCTCCGCCAGCTCGGTAACTGAGGCCTCCCCCGCCGCCAGCCGCGCCAGGATCGCCCGCCGCGTGGGATCCGCGAGGGCCGCGAACGTGCCGTCCAGCCGATCGGTCGCCTTCCCCATTACACCTTCCAGTTAAATAACTGATTGGTAAAATACCCTCTTGACGGGTCTCGTGTCAAGGGGAGGCTTCCTGGCTCTCGGCCAGGTGGGATCCTCGGGGGGCTTCGCCCGACCAGGGAGGACCTGGCGTGGACGACCCTCCTGGCGTTCGGCGCGGGGTTCCTCAGCATCGGAGAACCGTGATGTCAGACCGGGGAAAGAGTCGGCAGCGATTAACGTAGACCGGTCCCGCCCATCCACGCGTCGATGCGATCCTCCACCTCGCGCAGTCGCTCGACCAGGGTCTTCATCATCGCCAGCGCCACCGAGGGGTGGTCGAGCAGCAGCGCCTGGAACTGGGCGGCCGGGATCTTCAGCGCCTCGACCGGTTCGATGGCCTTCACGGTAGCCAGCCGCTTCTTCACGCCGAACAAGGCCATCTCACCGAAGAAGTCTCCCGGCCCCAGGCGGTGAAACCGGCCGCCCACGTCCACCTCGGTCCGTCCCTGAATGAGGAAGTACATGCCATCGCCCGGGTCTCCCGACTGCACGATGTCGACCCCGGCGTCGAACAGAACCTTCTGGCCCAGGCGAACGATGTCCTCGAGATCATCTCGGGAAAGGCCCGAAAACAACGGCACTGCTCCCAGAACCTTCGCGTCGAATTCGATTTCCGTCATGAGTCCTCCCGGGATCGGCATCCATGGCCCTCCTCGAATGGGTGCATGGTCACCATACGTCTCTCCTCACCCCCGATCCCTGACACGGAAGAGCACGACCGGGTCGGTGATCCCCTTCAACACGGCCGCATCGGCTCGCTCGAACCGCCACGCGGGGTCGTCCACGGCCTCCACCACGGCCTCGCTCACCAGGACCTCCCCCGGCCCGGCCACCTCGGCGATGCGGGAGGCCAGATTCACGGTCCGGCCGAACAGGTCGAGGTCCCGCTCGACGACGGGGCCGGCGTGGACTCCCGCGTGGGCGGAGAGGCTCCCTTCGACGCTCAGGGCCCGGACCAGGTCGAGGGCGGCCGCCAAGGCGCGCTCGGCATCGGGGAAAGAAAGCATCGCCCCATCCCCCAGCAGCTTCACCAGCCGCCCACCGTTCGTCGTCGCCGCGGCGGCGGCCTCTCCCTGGAGCGTGGCCGCCAATCGAACAGCCACCTCGTCTCCGCGCTCCTCCGTGAGCCGCGTATACCCCGATAGGTCGACGAAGACCACGGCGGGCGGTGCCGCCGGCCCCGGGTGGACCACGTCTCGCGAGGCGAGGAACTGTTCGAAGCTCTCCACGATGCCCTGGACGCTTCGTTGCTCGAGGTACCGGAGGGTGAGCCACTCCATCAACCTCGGTGCGAGATCGGCCAGCGTCGCGAAGGCCAGCGTCACGTCCCGAGGGAAGCGCTCGATCTCTCCCCGGAGGAAGCGCTCCCGTGCCGGCCCGGCTACCCGCTCGACGAGGAGCTCGGCCCACCCCAGCGCCGTCACCCGGGTTCCCTCGGCAAGGAGCCGAGCTGCCCTGATGAGGGTTTCGTCGTCCTGTGTCAGCCTCCATTCCTCGAGGAACCGCCGGAGCAGCTCTTCCTCATGGACCAGGATCGGCGACGAGGGGTCGGGCTTCGGCAGGCCCAGGACCTCATAGATGGTCGGGAGGAGGCCCGCTCTCGGCCCCGCCACCTGCGAGAACTCGGCGAACGTTCGCTCGGACCGCGGACCCGGCTCGTCGGGGTAGAACTCGTCCATCCAATCGAGTCTGAAGTGGCCCTCCGCGATTGCCAACTCGATCTGCTGCGAGGTGAACCCGGCCTTGAGCAGGGCCTCGATCATCTTGACCCGGAAGATGTCGCTGAAGCGGAATGCTCCGGGCTCGGGAGGTTTGAGGACCCCGATGTCAGTCAGCCAGTCGACCCGTTCGCTCGGGACACCGGCCTCGGCAGCGACCTTCTCCGCGGAGAATATCTGCGGCACACCCGCAGTGTAGAAGGTAGACACAAGAATCGGACCAGCGAGCTGTCAGGCCGTCTGAACCGCCCATCATGTGGCCCCGAGAAGGGGACCTGACGAAGGCCAGGCGGCAACGAGAGCCGGGTATTCGCCGGCAGTCGGGTCTTGCCCGTAGCCTAAGGCGACTTTCCAGAGATAGCCGTCCGGATCAGTGAAGTCGCGTGGCGATCCTGTTAGCTAGCGGAGTACCAGGAACCCGGCGGCCTCGCAGGCGTCCACCATCATCCGTATGTCGTCGTAGGATCCTGCGTCCACGCGCACGAACCGCTCCACGAGGGCAACTCTGAGCCGCTCGCGAACCTCGGGGTCCTCGGCCATGGTCACCAGAACCTCGCGGATGGCCTCCCGGACATCCTCGGGAACGCGCCTGGATACGGCCACCGGCTGGATGGTGGAGGGACCCAGCGCCTCCACCACCCGAACCTGTTCGGCGAGGTCGGGATGGTCACGGAGCTCCATCCCAAGCACTTGGGAATCGATCGCCGAGCCGTCCGCTTCTCCCCGGGCCACCATCCGGATGGCCTCCTGGTGGAACCCCGCCTCCACCACCTCGCCGAAGAACCCGTTGGTCTCCCCCAGGGTGACCAGGTGGTACCGGGTGATCCCGTAACCCGAGTGGGACAGGGGCTCGTTGTACGCCCAGGTCCGCCCGCGCAGGTCGAGGAAGGACCGGAACGGGCTGTCGCGGCGAACGATCACGTCGGAGAAGTAGACCGGCCGGCCTCCGTACCGTGAGCCTTGGAGCACCGGCGCGGCCACCGGGACGGCCAGATCGAGGCCCCGGCGTTCGAAGGTCACGTACGGGAGACTGCAGACGAAGCACACCTCGTTCTGGTCCTTCTCGCAGCTTTCGTAGGAGCTCTCGACCACAAGCTCGGAGGGGACGCCGAGACGGCGACCGACCTCCTCGGTCACCAGCTCATACAGGTCGACGGCTGTGACGTTCGATGCCAGGTAGGTCCCGAACCGCAGGTGGTCTGGAGGCGTTCCTCCCTCGCGTTCTGGCCTCACGCGTCCCAGGAGCGCCCGACCCGCCGTCGGGTCGGAGGGCGTCCACGCGAACACCGGTTCTCGGGTAGCGGTCGTGCCCCAAGCATGGGTCTCCGCTGACCTATGAGGCGTTCCCATGGCCGCACCTCCTGCCGCCCGGGGCACACCCGTTCTCCGCCAGCGGATGCTGCGGCCAATCGGGACCCTTCCGCTTGCCCATCCCCCTCACTCCATGACGTTCCCGCGTCGTTCCCCATTATCGTCCTTCATGCCCAGACCCGACGCCTTGGCCGTCAGGCCACCGGGGGGATGTTGCGGTTCACGCGGAACAGATCGAGTCGTACTCGGCCTTGATTTGCCGAAGGCGCCCATAGTTGCTCCCGTAGGCATCGGCCGTCCGAGCCGAGTCGTCCTCGGCCAGCTGGAAGTTGACTAGTTCCCACCGGTCGAGAACGGTCGGATGGTTTCCCACGCCTCTCGCACCCAGGACACATGAGTGTCGGCGGGGGTGCCTGGCAACCATGTACCGGCGAACCCACTGATGTAGTGAGCGTCGCGGTTGCCGACCGCGCCGTCGTCCTCGTCGCGATCGTTCAGCGCCCCGCCGAGGTGGAACATGACCGACTGCGACAGCGGCGACGACACCTTCAGGGCACCGTCACGAAAGGCGTCCAGGTACTCCCTCGACAGGCCGGGCAGGAACTCGGTCTTCCAGTAGCGGTACAGCCGCTTGGGCTCCATGGCATCGAGCATCGACTGCTGGGCCGCATAAGGCTTCTCCATGACGAGGTCCACGATCGGGTTCCCGAGGGTGCGAATAGCGGCGAGGTCCGCCTCCGGGTTCCGGCCGCTGTGACAGATCTGCATGCCGGTGATGAGCTTCCCATGCCACTCCTGCGGGAGGAACGGGCGCTGGTCACACCCATGTGAGGTGCGCTGAGATCACGTGAGATCAGCTGAGCCAGACGGGAATTAGACACAAGATCCGTAGGATGAACAGGAACCACGGGTTGAAGTGGAGGATCATCCCCAACGAAGATGCCAGGCCTGCTCCGCATCTGCGCGCGAGGTCTCCCTTGCGGCCAGACCGCCTCCTAGCGCACCACTGAACGAACCGCGCCTCGTCTCTTCCTCGATCCGGTCCAGGAGCGCGGAGCCGATGCCCCGCCTCCGGTGCTGGGGGTGGACGATCCCCAAGGACTCGACGATGGTCGGCTCCTCCCGTACAGCCTGCCCGTACCCGACGATGACCCCACCAGCGTCGACCACGACCCAGGCGTCGGTGGCGAGATCGAAGCTCACCCGGCTCCACTCGTCCCGCAGGAAGTCCGCGTCCAGGACGCTCTGACCGGCGTCGTCGAGGTCGTCGGCGATGAGCACATCGGCCACCCCATCGAGGTCGTCCGGGCTCGACGCTCGGAGGTCGTATCCGGCGGGGAGATCCATGCCGGGAGCGTCCCGCGCACCCTTCCCGGCTCCGGGCTGTCCCGCGTCCGGCCTCGGAGCGGAGCATTGCGTCGACGACATACGACCGAGCTCCCGGGCGAGACTTCAACATCGTCGGGCAGTTCCGACAGGACCCTGACGGCACGATCTCGCTGGACTTCATCAAGCCGAAGTGCAAGGCCGTCTAGCGCCGTGTTCCCGCGAGGGGATCGGCGACGTGTCCGGGGTTCTTGCCCCGGCCCCGTCTCGGGTGCCATCATCCAGGCGTCCGCTGACAAAGGGAGGGTTCGTCATGGCCGACGAGCGGTGGGAGCGGTACGGCGCGGCGACCGGCATCTTCTTCGTGATCCTGGGGGTGATCGCCTATGTCATCGCGGGCCCGCCACCCATCCCGGACGCCGTGGGGACCGACGTGGTGGCCCACTACGTGGACAACAGCGACTCGCTTGTCCTCAGCAGCTATCTCTGGGGGGTGGCGGGGCTCTTCTACTTCTGGTTCCTGGGCAGCCTCCGGAGCTATCTCCGCCGGGCGGAAGGGGAGACCGAACGCCTCTCGGCGGTGGCCTTCGGCGCCGGGATCGCCGGAGGCGCGGTGTTCACGGTGGGGACCCTCGTCTCCGTGGCGCTGGCGTCCGACATCGCGGGCGCCGCGTCCGAGGACGTGACCCTGGCCCTGCACGAGGTGGCCACCCACGCCTACATCTACGCGACGTTTGCCTTCGTGGCCCTGGCGGCAGCCACCTCGGTGGTCAGCGGCCGCTACCGGGCGTTCCCGGGGTGGCTGGGATGGCTGGGGTGGCTGGTGGCCCTGCTGACCCTGCTGGGCTCGGCGGCGGTGTTCGCGGAGACCGGCCCGCTCGCGATCGGCGGCGCGCTCAGCGTCGGGGGGTTCGCGGTGTTCTTCCTGTGGTTCCTGGCGCTGAGCGTGACGGTCACGCAGCGAGCGGGACGCCCCCCCGCGTAGCCGCGAGCCGGGAGATCACCCCGGCAACAGGGTGGGCGAGCTGGCCAGCAGGGGTACCCAGCCGGATCTCCCACAAGACTTGTTTCTGAGGTTTGTGATGTCGAACTCGTGTCCGAAGCGGTCCCACCGCGGGGCACATCTCATTTCTCACCGGACGTTGTTGTCCCTGACAGCTCCCTGACCTGCGCTTTTGCTTGTGGGGCGGGCTGGATCGAACCAGCGACCGACGGATCATGAGTCCGCTCCCTGCCTCGGCTCTCACCTGCACGAATGAGGAGAGCCCTGGTGACAGGGGCTCTCAACGGTCGATGTGTTCCCACCCGTTTGCATGCGTTGGGGTTCCTTCTGCCCCCTCCTGCCCCTTCCCTGGCGCATCCTTCCCGCCGGATATCATCGCTGGCGGAGGAACATGGAGCTGCCCACCGGCACCGTCACGTTCCTATTCACCGACATCGAAGGATCCACCCGGCTCCTCCAGCGGCTGGGGGACGGCTACCGCGCCGTCCAGGACGACCACGCCCGGATCTTGCGCCGGGCGATCGATGACGGCGGGGGCGTGGCGATCAGGACCGAGGGCGATTCGTTCTTCGCGGTGTTCGCCGACCACGCCGCGGCGGTGCGTGCGGCCGTGGCAGCGCAGCGCACCCTGGAGGCGCATCCGTGGCCACACGGCACGCCGCTGCGCGTCCGGATGGGCCTCCACACCGGACGCGGGGAGCTCGGCGGCGACGACTACCTCGGCATCGACGTCAACCAGGCCGCTCGGATGGCGGCGGCCGGGCACGGCGGGCAAGTGCTCCTCTCCGAGGCCACCCGGTCCCTCGTCCGGCTCGAGCTCCCCGACGGGGTCACCATCCGCGACCTGGGCGAGCACCGTCTGAAGGACCTCGAGCATCCGGTCCAGATCCACGAGCTGGTGGTCGAGGGGCTGCCATCTGAGTTCCCCCCGCTCAAGACGCTCGAGGTCCCATCCACCCTCCCATCGCCGCTCACCTCGTTCGTCGGCCGGCAGCGGGAGGCGCACCGGGTCACGGAACTCGTCAGAACCAACCGGCTGGTGACCCTCATCGGGCCGGGAGGCACCGGCAAGACGCGGCTGGCGGTGGAGGTCGCCCGGCGCTCCCTCGATGCTTTTCCCGCCGGCTCATACTTCGTCGACCTCTCGCCGATCACGGATCCCCTGCTAGTCCCGGACTCCATCGCCTCCGCGCTACGGTTCCTGCCGGAGCGAAGCGGACGCTCCGTGCTCGAGATCCTCCAGGAGCATCTCCGCGACCGGGAAGTGCTCCTGCTCCTCGACAACTTCGAGCAGGTTGCTCCCCGGGGCCGACACCGTGGCCGCGCTCCTGGGGGCCGCCCCGCACATCCGCGTCCTGGCCACCAGCCGGGCGCCCCTGGGGCTCTCCGGCGAGCAGGCCTTCCCGGTGCCGCCGCTGGGGATCCTCGATGCCACCGATGACGTCGCAGCCCTCCGCCAGAGCGAGGCCGTCTCACTCTTCGTCGACCGCGCCACCGCCGTCGATCCGTTGTTCTCCCTCGCCGACGAGGACGTCCCGATCGTCGCCGAGATTTGCGCCCGGCTCGACGGTCTCCCGCTGGCCATCGAGCTCGCCGCCTCACGCGTTCGGCTCCTCCCGCCACGCCAGCTTCTCGAACAGTTGGAACCGGCGCTTCCGATGCTCGTCGGTGGACCGCGGGACGCGCCGGACCGGCAGCGAACGCTCGAGGCGGCCATGGGGTGGAGCTTCGACCTCGTCGATGAGGCCGCGCGGGTGCTGTTCCGCCGCCTCTCCGTGTTCGCCGGGGGGTGGACGCTCGACGCGGTGATGGATGTGGCCGACCCCGTGGGTGACCTCGGTGACGTGCTCGGCGGCCTCGAGTCCCTCGTCCAGCACAGCCTGGTGCACCGCGTCCCCGGCGACACGCAGGGGCGGCTCTGGATGCTGGAGACGATTCGAGAGTTCGCGCTGGCGCGGCTCGACGCGAGCGAGGACGGACCCGACGTTCGCCGGCGGCACGCGCTGCGGTTCCGCGACCTCGCGGAGCGGGCGGGTCCGCACCTCACCGGGCCCGACCAGCGGCGTTGGCTCGACGAGCTGAGCCGGGAGCACGACAACCTCCGCGCCGCCCTGCGGCAGGCGATCGACGGCGACGAGGGCGAATCGGCCCTGCGGACGGCGGGGCCGATCTGGCGATTCTGGTACGCCCGCGGGCACCTGGAGGAGGGCCGCCGCTGGCTCGAGGCCACCCTGGGCCTCCCGTCCAGCCGCCGGCCCACCACGCCCCGGGCCCGCACGCTCACCGCTCTCGGCGGGATTGCCTACTGGCAGGGCGACTTCGACACGGCGCTCCGGTCCTACGAGGAGGCGCTCGACATCCACCGGGAGCTCGGCGACCGAGCGGCCATGGTCGAGGCACTCCTGGACGTCGGCGAGACGCGAGCGGTCAAGGGAGACCCAGCGTCGGGGGTCGCGCTCATGGAGGAGAGTCTCGCTCTGGCCCGCGAGCTCGGAGACCGTCGCGGAGAGGCGTGGGCCCGGTGGGGTCTTGGGACGGCGCGGATGTTCGCAGGCGATCTCGATGCCTCCCGCGACCATCTCCACGAGAGCCTCCTGATCTTCCAGGAGGTCGGAGACGACACGTGGGGATCGGGGAACGCCCTCGGCGGCCTGGGCGGCCTGGCCGCCCTGCGGGGCGACCCGACCGAGGCGCGCAGGCTAGTCCTCGAGGCCTGGTCCCTCTGGCGCGAACAGGCGAACGCGCTGACCATCGCCGGCCACCTCCGGTTTCTCTCGATGGTGGCGAACCAGCTGGGGCAACACGAGCGCGCCGCCCGGCTCGCCGGCGCGGAAGCTGCCTGGCGCGGCAAGGTCGGCGGCCAGATCCCCGACGCGTTCTTCCCCTACGAGGATCCGGCCGAGGTGGCCGCCCGGCAGCTCGCCGATAACGTATTCCGGCTGGCCTGGGCCGTGGGCCAGGCGATGGGCCTCGAGGAGGCGCTGGCCTACGCCAAGGAGGATGCCTGAAGCGGCCTCCGGGCTGAGACCCCGAGCGGAGCATCCTCAGTGGGGCGGGGTGGACTCGAACCGCCGGCTTAACGACGAGCGCGAGTGGCTCGCTTCTGAGCCTTGTCCCTGGTCATCTGTACCCTCCTTCGGGCCACGCACCCTCAGGACTCACACTCCCGGAGTCGCCGACCCACGGGTCCAGGTGACCATCTCCCGAGGCTGAGCCCCTTTGCCCCATCGAGGCGGTGGCGTGAGCACTGGGCCTGGGGTTCGGCGCGGGAACCGCCGTGTAGACCCGCTCGGCCGCACACTGCAATCGGTCGGAGTCTGGCACCGGAAGAGTCCGCTTGACGCGGGGTGACCGCGAGGTACTTACCTCGGGGGCATGGGCAAGAGTTGGGCAAGGTTTGGGCCTCTGACCTGCTGTTCCTCTCGTTGCGCGGGCTGGATTTAACCAGTGACCTCTGTGTTATGAGCCAGCATTTCTAGGTCAGCTCAGGCATATCCGCTGGTCACCGGTCCTGTGAAGTCCTCTAGAATCGTGTCCGATCACCTGAGCCAGACACATTTCAGACACAACACCCAGGAACCACAGCCGCCCCCCGTGAGCTCCGCGGGACTCACACCTTGCGCGGCGGCGGCCGCCGTGTCGGCCGCGACCGCTTCGCCGACCAAGCCTCGATCATGAACGACGACCGCATCTTGCTCACCCCTCGCACTCGACAGCGGGGTTCCAGGCGAAGAACAAGCCGCTCGGGTTGGGCTTCCAGATCCACGCGTGCAGTGCGTAGAACGGCGGCAGGCCGTATCGGTTCGGACGGTCGGTGAAGTCGAACGTGCGCCCGAAGAGCGCCGGTGGAGAGGGATGGCCGGCCGCCTCCCAGTCCGCTTGGAACACGATGTACTCGAGCGCCACGAGCTTGTACGTACCGTTGTTCCGCTGCTCGTAGACGAGCGCCTCGGGCGCAGCGGCATCGATCACGCCCCCGTCTAGCAGCAGGGCTCCGTTGGCGAAGTGATCGCCCATCGCCCCCACGGCGCCGTTGTCGATGCATGTCGCGCCGCTTAGGTCCTGAACGTGGATCGTGTACCCTGCGGCCTGGGCCACCTTGAGGTCGTGGAACCTCGCCGTCGCCTGCCGCGCCACCGCGACCGACGATTGACCGCCACCGGCGAACGCGATGCCCGCGAGCGCGAACAGCGAGAGGACGATGATGACTAGGGGAAGCAGTCGCTTGAACATGTCTCTTCTCCTTCGTTAGGCGATCGATGGCTCTGGATCGGGCCGCACGACCGCGGTGTTCATTACCGGGACGGTCTCGTCAGAAAGACCTCCTCGAGCATGGTCACCGATCCCTTCATTGGCTTCTGCCCTTTCGTGACGATGACCTCGACCGCCATTATGGGAGGGTCGGCAAAGCGCGTCCCGCGTGACCCGACGTGCCATACCCCTTCGGTCGGCCTCGATCTCGAGAACGTCGTCGGGGCCGAAACCCGTAGCGACGGCCGATCTCCTCGAACATCATCATCTGGGCCTCTCGATGCCCGCTCCTCACGACCACCCCCTTAACCTCGCTGTGGTTGCGGAACGTACCAACTCGAGAGGGCGTACGCTACTGACCTGCGCTCCACCGAACGTGATGAGCACCCGAAGGTTCTCCCACAGGTAGGCAAACTGGGCTTCGGCTCCGCGGGAGGCCAGGCACCCAGCCGAGGACGGCCACGCAATTCAGACACAAATCAGACACAATAAGAGGCGGCTCCCGGGGTTCCGGGAGCCGGCCTCAACCCATCTACCTGCTGTTTTGCTGGTTGCGCGGGCTGGATTTGAACCAGCGACCTCTGGGTTATGAGACCGGCGACCTCATGTCGCCGCGTGTCGTCTGGTGCCGTTCTGTGCCGTCCTATACGGCTTTGGTGTCGCCGACATCGTCCTATGCCGCCGAAGTCCGCGTGGTTCGTTTTGCAAATGGTTTGCACCCAAGGCACGCCAACCACATGGGCCACGGCCTCAACTGGAGCGGCAGGGACAGGAGGAATGCGCCGATCAGAATCGCCAGGAACAACTTTACGCCTGGAGTAAACGACGACCCCGGCGGACGCGGTGCCCCGGGGAGGAGCCCTAAGCGGACCTGGGGCCTCGGGTGTTCAATGTGGAAGGATGTGCACACCGGTCGCGTCGCGCGATGGGGAGGAGCCCTCAGGGGAGGGGATGGACGGACCTCGCGCCTTCGAGGAGTTCTTCGAGGAGAACCGCAGGCGGCTGTTCGGCGCGCTGTGTGCCATCACGGGTAGCCGTGACGAGGCCGAGGAGATCCTCCAGGACGCGTTCCTGAGGCTGTGGGAGCGATGGGACCGCGTATCCATGGTGGAGGACCCGGTGGGGTTCCTGTTCCGCACCGCGATCAACGTGTTCCGGAACCGGCTGCGCCGGGCCCGGGTGGCAGTGCGGAAGACCCTGACGCCGGGGCCCAGCACCGACGACCTGGCGGCGGTGGAGTCCCGGAGCGACCTGATCAGCACCCTGCGGGGGCTCACCCCCCAACAGCGGGCAGCGCTGGTCCTGACCGGCTACCTGGGCTACTCGTCGGAGGAGGCCGCCCGGGTGCTGGGGGTCCGGGCCTCCACAGTGCGGGCCCTGGCCACCCAGGGTCGGGCGTCCGCCCGAGCGAAGGCGGAGGAGCTGACGTGATCGATCAGCGGGAACGGTTCGAGCGGGCCTTCGAGCACTTCGACATGCCCGAGCCTGCCATGGCGCGCCTGGTGGCCCACCGGCACCGGAAGGAGCGGAACCGGCGGATCGGGACCGCGGTGGTGGCCTTTGCGGTAGCCGCCGCGGCCTTCGGTGGCCTGGCCCGGGCCTTCCTGTCGGGTCCCGGACCCAGGCCAGCCGATCAGCCCACGGGCCCCTTCATGGGGACCTGGGTCTCCACTGACCAGGACGGGAGCTCCCAGACCATGACGATCCGGGCGTCGGGAGAGGGCGCCTACGAGATCGTGGTGCACGACGACTCCGCCAGCGTGTGCTCGGGGGCGCCCTCGACGATGACGGGGACCGGAAGGCTCGACAGCGCCACGGAGCTGTTCGTCCCCTCGCCCGTGCTGGCCTGTGACGACGGCAGCGAGCCCGCCGCCGTGAGCGGCCCTGCCCTCCAGGAGCAGCTCCGGAACCTGACGTTCGCCCACGACCCGGCCGCAGACACCCTCACCGACTCCTTCGGAGTGGTGTGGTCCCGGGCGGGAGCCGAAGAGCCCACCCCGCTCCCCACGGCTGCGGAACCCTCGCCCATCGAAGGCGTCGAGGAACCGCCGGTGGACCCCGCGGTCGGCGAGCTCGTGCTCCATCTCCGCGGCGACGCCGAAGTGGCCATCTATGCCGATGGACGGGTGATCTGGGAGATCGGCGACGGCGATCCGGGCTATCTCCAGATGCGGCTAACGCCTGAGGGCGTCGAACTGCTCCGGTCGAGGGCCGTGTCGACCGGCCTCTTCGAGCGCGACCAGGGCCTGACGCTCGACGACGGCCCTGGGTTCATGGAGGTTCGCGGGGGAGACCGATCGGTCATCGTCGTGTGGGGGGAGGACACCTCCATCGTCGAGTCGTGGCCTTCGGCTTTACTCCCGCGCCAATTGGCGACGATATCGGCTGCAACCGCTGGGCAGGCGCGTGAAGTCATCGAGCTCGAGGCGTTCTTCCGCGATCCGACGGCATGGGGGCTGCCGCGCCGCATGTACGCGGAACCCGAGAGCTCGCCGTTCGTCCCGTCCCGTCTCCTGGTTACATGGGACGCCGGCACACCCGACTGGTCCACGCTGCCGTCTCCGGCCCGCGAGATCGTGAGCGGCAACCTGGACACGCTGACCCGTGACGGATGCCAAGTCATATCGACTGACCAGGCACGGACGATCGCTCGGGCGTTGGCGCAGGCGGGGATCGACACCGACTACAACATCCAGCGTGGCATGCTGAGCTTCTGGGTGCGCCCACCCGACGACTCGTTCGTCCATTCCTTCCCCGCCCTTCCGCACGAGGTGGCCTGTGAGACGAGGTGGCCTGGAGAATATTCGGGCTCCGACTGACGGCCAAGGAGGGCCGCTGGGCTTCCGTCGATGTACTCGACGGCTTCTCCCGGAGAGCGCAGCGACTCCGGCACACCCCCAATCACGTTCGAGATCGTCAAGAGACTTATAGTGCCTGGTGGCCAGAAGAAAAGTCTCCCTCCCAGTGTTGCCCCCTCTCCGCCAGCCGCGTTTGCAGATCGTTTGCAGATCGGGGTCGCTTGCACCCATGTGGAGGAGCCGCAGGCCTGTGACCTGCGGCTCCTCTCGTTGCGCGGGCTGGATTTGAACCAGCGACCTCTGGGTTATGAGTCCTGCCGATCGGGGTTAGCTCATGCATATCCGCTGCTCACAGGTGGTATGAGGTCATGTAAGATCACGTCAGATCATCTGAGTCAGCCACAATTTCGCCACAAGAATCAGATCCCGTTGGGCTCGTGCCTCTAGCCGTTCGAGAGAGGCGTCGCACGCCGGAATCGTACATCTGTGCTTTGGCGTGCGCTTCCCGCTCCTCCAGGAGCCAGGCTCAGACATCTTCCGTCCGATGGCGGACGACGCCACCTATCCGCTTCATCCCGCATGTAAAGGAGCGAGTGGCCTGCTGGTTATCGTGGTCGGGCTGTCTTCTCTCCCTGGCGCGCTCAGGACCCGCGACCCTTCCTCCCCAAACGAAGTACGACGTTATGGCTCCCGGAGCGGTAGCCCTCCAGGTCTAGGGTCACGAACAGAAACCCGGCCGCCCGAAGGGATTGCACGACTTCGGTCCTAAGAGAGAGCAGCCGGCGGAACTGATCCGGGGCCATCTCGACGCGGGCGACGTCGCCGCCCTGGTCGCGGACCCGCAGGTCTCCGGAGAAACCGAGCGAGCGGAGGGCCTCCTCGGCGAGCTCCACCCGCCGGAGTGCCTCGCGGGTAACGGGCACGCCATAGGCGAGCCGCGATGAGAGGCACGCCGCCGCGGGCTTGTCCCACGTGGGCAGACCAAGCTGGCGGGAGAACTCTCGGATCTCACCCTTGGTCAGGCCGGCCTCCACGAGGGGGAACCTGCCTCCTCGCCGGCTCGCCGCGTCCTGGCCGGGGCGGTGGTCGCCGAGGTCGTCCACGTTCACGCCGAGCAGGATCTGCGCTCCTCCCGATACCTCGGGCTGACCGAGCAGGGCCCCCATGAGGTGCTCCTTGCAGAAGAAGCACCGGGCCCCGTCGTTGCGGGCGTAGCGATCGTCTGAGAGCTCGGCGGTAGGGATCACCCGGTGGGGGATCCGGTACCGCCGGGCGAAGGCTGCGGCGGCTTGGAGCTCGCGGCGGGGGATCGAGGGGGATTCCGCGGTGACCGCCACGGCGCGGTCTCCGAGCACCTGGTGGGCCATGAAGGCCAGGAACGCGCTGTCGGCCCCTCCGGAGTAGGCGACCACCGCGCCCGGCATTCCCTCCATGAGGCGACGGAGGGCGTCGAGCTTCGGTGTCGCCGTTGCCTGCTCCACTGCCATGAGCCGTCCCGCATTCTAGGGCCCCCAGGGCTGGGTACGATGAGCCGATCATGGATCCGGAATCGATCCGCGACCTCCTGGCCCGAGTGGCCGAGGGGGACCTGAGCCCGGACGAGGGGCTCGAGGCGCTGGGGCACATGACCTTCGTGGACCTCGGGGATGCCAAGCCCGATGTCCATCGCCAGCGGCGGACCGGCCAGCCCGAGGCCGTATACGGGACGGGGAAGAGCCCCCGGCAGGTGCAAGACATCGTCCGGACCCTCGCGCAGGCCGACGCCAGGCCGATCGTGGTGACCCGGGCCACCCCCGAGCAGTACCGGGCCGCCCGGGAAGTGATACCCGAAGCCGTCTACCACCCCCTGCCCCGCCTGGCGGTGATGCGACCGGTGGAAGACGAACCCCTCGGGACGGTGGCAGTGGTGGCGGCGGGGACCTCCGACCTCCCCGTGGCCGAGGAGGCCTCCGTCGTGGCGGAGGCTCTGGCGCTGAAGGTCGAGCGGATTACCGACGTGGGGGTGGCCGGCGTGCACAGGCTGGTGGCGTACCGAGAGGCGCTTGCGGCAGCGGACTGCCTGATCGTGGTGGCGGGGATGGAGGGGGCCCTGCCCTCCCTCGTCGGGGGGCTGGTACCGACCCCGGTGGTGGCGGTGCCCACCAGCGTGGGTTACGGGGCCTCCTTCGGCGGCCTGGCCGCCCTCCTCGGCATGCTCACAACCTGCGCCCCCGGGGTCGTGGTGGTCAACGTGGACAACGGCTTCGGGGCCGCCATGGCCGCCCACCGGATCGTCCGGCGGCGGGCATGAGGATCGCATACCTTGACTGCTCCTCCGGGATCTCCGGAACCATGGCCCTGGCGGCGCTGCTCGATGCGGGCGCGGACCTCGGCGCCGTCCGCACCGGGCTGTCCTCCCTCCCGGTGGATCCCTTCACCCTCGACGTGGTGCACGAGCGGGCAGGCCAGGTTCCGGCCCTTCGGGTGATGGTCGAAGCGACGGGCCCCGAGCCGCGCCGGACGCTCGGAGACGTTGAGGCGATGCTCGGATCAGCCGCCCTGCCGGCCCGGGTTCGGGCGCTCGCCGTGCGGCTCTACCGTCGTCTGGCCGCCGCCGAGGCTCGGGTGCACCATACTGCCCCGGACCGGGTGACCTTCCATGAGGTCGGCTCGGTGCGGTCCGTGGCCGGGGTGGTAGGGACGGCCATCGCGCTCGAGGAGCTCGGCGTGGCTCGAGTGTGGTCCTCCCACGTTACCACCGGGCGCGGCACCGTCCGCACCGAGCATGGGCTTCTGCCGGTCCCGGCCCCGGCCACCGCGGAGCTGCTCAGAGAGATTCCGGTCCGGGCTGGAGGGAGGCACGGAGAGCTCACCACGCCGACCGGGGCCGCCTTGGTGGCCGAACTGGCCGCGGCGTTCGTCTCCCCTCCCCCGGCCATGAACGTGCAGAGGGTCGGCACTGGTGCCGGCTCGGCGGGCGGAACGTCTCCCAACGTGCTACGCGTTCTGATCGGCACGGAGGCTGCAAGGGCGAGAGTCTGAAGCCTTAGTTCAGTTCGCCTCGTAACCGAATAGCCCTTCTTCCTTCCTTCGTATCGCCTTCATATCATAGCACCGCGGCCGTGCCTTACAGACAGACAAGTCGATAAGGTTCCATTTCGACAACGCAGCCGTAGCCCTCCATAGGCCCACGTTAAGGCGCAGAAAATGACAGTGCCATTCGCTTATCGCTAGCTTATCAGTTACCAGGAATCCTTCTTGGTGAGCTGCTAGGGTCTCTCCACCGTGCCTAAGGAGGCTGACCTACCAGCCTCTGGATCGGCGTGTCCCGGTCCAAGCAGACCTAGCGTGGGGCTACGACTAGAACACGTCTTCCCGAGCCGCCCCTCGGGTCGCCGTGGACGCAGTACCCAAATCAATCAGAGGCGTCCCAACGCATGGGCCAGGCCCGTGATGTGACCCCGTGGCGAGCCTGTGGCCGGCATTTCCTCGGCACTTGGGCAAAAGTTGGGCAAAAATAGGGGCGGCTCCTCGGACTCTTGAGCCGCCCCTTAGGCCATCTACCTGCGATTTTCGCTCGTTGCGCGGGCTGGATTTGAACCAGCGACCTCTGGGTTATGAGACCGGCGACCTCGTGCCGCCGAGGTCCGCCTGGTGCCGTTCCGTGCCGTCCCGTGCGCGCTTCGTGCCGCCGAGGTCCGT